>CAXFCV010000310.1:0-10763 GCA_964000975.1 uncultured Rhodospirillaceae bacterium
CCGACCGGCGTGGTCCGGCAGTTTCAAAACGTGACCGATAAGCCGGCCCGCCTTCTGGTGATCATTGCGGGGCAAGCTGAAGACGATTTCAATGACATCGAGTTCACTCCCGAAGAAGCCGAACGCCTGCGCGCTAGCTTCGGCGACGCCGTTGTTGATCGTTTCCGTGAGATCGGCTGGAGTTTTGAGGCTGGCATCGACACCTGATTCTCATTTAAGCCCATCAGAAATAGAAAGCAGGAGCCTTTATTGGCTCCTGCTGATAATACAATTAAACTGCGCGCTTTGAAAATTTATTTGGCCACAAGGCCATACTAAAACGTGATGCCGATACCACCTATTATAGCCCAACCATCGTTATTGTTGGCATCACTCGTGCCCTCATCACTGTATTCTACCCGCGCTGCGGTCCCAAGAAGGTCAATACCTGGACCAACAGTGTAGGACGCCCCTATGGTCAGTGCCTCGACACTATCATCCCCTGTGGTTCCAGAGGCGAGAGGCATATCGCTTTGCAGATAAGTTAAAGATACTGATGTAGGACCCATTCCATATTGAATGCCCACATCGAATCCCTCTTCCTCAGGGCTATTTGCCGTGCCCTCAATACCACTATCCATTGCATCTATTTTCTTGAAAGAGCCTCCGATAGTGATCTGACCAGCTGTCAGGTTGACACCACCTCGGATACCTGAGGTGGAATTGGCAGCAGTACCATGGTCCTCCTTGTAGGACAAATCAGCCGAAACATCAGCCAATCCAAGTTTCCCCGCATAAGCAATGCCGATGTTGTACTGCTGAGTGTCGGTCCCCGAGTTTCCCCCAACTGCTGGCATAGCATCTGAATTAGCACCGGATGGCTCGTAAGAAAAGCCCGCCTGAAACCCGTTAATTTCCGGCGTTAAATAGGTCAACTTCATAGAATTCCCAGTACCTAATAACGTGTCTGCAGTGGCGCTCACTGCTGAGGGTTGGATGATGGAATTACCCAAGTCACCGTCGTTAGGACCAGTCGCGCCCGCAGCAGGCGCAGAATTTGCGAAGACACCGGTTATAGCATCGGTAGAACCGATGCGCACATCACCGAACCTACCCGTCAAGCTCAAATATGAGTCATCAATATGTGCATCAGCGTTTTTTACTTGATCCGTCTCTAGCTCTACGGTCACCGACACCCCAATTCCGTTATCTAGCTTGGTAGACCCCGTGAAATGGACTTCTGAGTCATTGTAAATATTAAAACTATCATACCCAACCCTAGAAGTTGCATTCGAGGACGACTCAAAACTATCGGCCTGGTCCGCAAATGCCACAAACGAATTAAAATATCCGCCAACGGACAGTTATATGTTTTTAGCTTTTTGCTGGGCTTCGGCCGGAGCAGCCGAGAGGGTGAGAACTGAGACCCCAGTCAATATCGTCGTGGTATAAAGTATTTTTTTCATTAACTCGTTCCTATTTTACTCTGGATCTATTACATCGAGAAGATAAGGGCCATTCCGAGGTTTCGTAGTGCTATGTTTGCAGACCCTCTGCATATAAAAACGTCCTGGTAATCCCCAAATCTCTGTCAACTGCAAATCATAATTTTAAAGTTGAAGGTCTGAAGGGCAGTTTTTTTCGCTCACTCAGCAATCAAACTCTAACTGCAATGTTATAACATAACATTTTATAACCGCAAGAAATCAATATCGATCCCAGCCATTATTTCCATAAAGCTCTGTAGCCAAGGGGCAATGGTGACCCCGGCAGGATTTGAACCTGCGACCTACGGATTAGGAATCCGTCGCTCTATCCGACTGAGCTACGGGGCCATCTGCCCCTCATTATCATACAAAAGGGAGATAGGTAAATCAGCGGCCAAATAGGCCATCGAGTGGTAAGCTGTAATAGAGCATTGCAGACTCTGTGCCGGGGTTAGTATCGCCGAGGCTAGCATTCGAGTAGTGGGAGACTGCAAGACCCAAACGAGACCGGTCGTTTAAACGGTACGCCAGTTCCAGTTGAGATCGGAACTCCAACGGATAATCCAGGTCCAAATCATCATCTCCACCAACGTAAATATGAGGCGCAAAACTTGGCGTGACAACAATCCGGCGACCAAAATAGAGATCAATCAACACGCCCGCCCCCACGAACGTGTGGCCAGATGTGGCGTGGCCAATAGCGCCGAATGGTTTGAAAAATAGAAGCTTTTTATCAGACCGGTATTCGATACGCCCTTCAATGCCCTCATCTTTTTTACGATTAAAATCAAAAGCGCCTACTGCGAGGGACAGAAAATCCGGATCGTCGGATGGCTTCTTTTCCTCAGCCCGAACCGTGCCAGAGGCGCAAAAAACTGCAACCGCAACCGCGCCGGCTAAAGCAACAGCGTTGACATACCTCTGCGCTGATATAACTACCTCTTTTACCATGGGCCACATTCTAGATGGACTGAAAAAGGATGCAAGGCCCTGTGACGACCAAACCTGATCGTAATAAAGTTAACCGCCATCCTTGAATTGCTCCGTCGCTGCTACCAAGGCCGACTTAACACCGGGTTCCATGGCCGAATGTCCGGCCTCGGTGATGATGTGATATTGGGCCTCCGGCCAGGCACGGGCCAACGCATCCGCCGTAACCATAGGACATACCATGTCATACCTTCCCTGTACCAATACGGCGGGGATATGCCGGACTTTCTCTAAATTTTCGAAAAAATAAGCATCCGGTAGAAACATCTTATTAACAAAATAATGCGACTCGATTCGCGCAAGAGCAAGAGCTGCACGTCCCGACTCCAGCCCCAATATCCCGCGGGGACTTGGTAAAAGGGTCGAACATGACCCTTCATATCTTGCCCACGCGCGTGCCGCAGGTGCATGCACGGCAGGATCATCTGACACAAGACGTCTGTGATACGACGCCAGGACATCCTGTTGTTCCGCCTCAGGTAGGAACTGGATGAAGTCCTGCCATGCTTCTGGAAAGACTGCAGCCATGCCTTCTAAAAACCACGTCAACTCAGTGTCGCGGCATAGAAAAATACCCCTCAACACCAGACCGGACACCTGGTCGGGGTAATCAATCGCATAGGCAAGGGCAAGCGAGCTTCCCCAAGACCCCCCAAACACCAACCATCTCTCGACGCAAAGGTGTTTTCGCAATTTCTCCATATCTTGAACAAGAAGCTGGGTCGTGTTGTTGGTGACTTCCGCAAACGGCCGCGAACGGCCACTGCCCCGCTGATCAAACACAATGATGCGATAATAGTTGGGATCAAAAAATCGCCGGTGAACGGGCGAAGCACCAGCACCCGGCCCTCCATGTAAAAACACAACGGGCACGCCGTCTGGATTACCGGAGACCTCCCAATACATTTCGTGTATCGGGTCGAGATCGAGATGACCCGCTGCGAGCGGCTCGATTTCCGGATATAATTGATGTCGAGGTGAGGAAACATCCATGAGGCATGGTCTATGCGGTCCAGAAGTAGCTGTCAAAACTCTTTTCGAGATAAATTTAGGGGCTCCTCCATAGGCATGGCACTGGTGCCTGACCTGATTTGGAAGTACTCTGCAGGACGAAGCGGTAATCTTTTGACCTTGCAACAGATGCCCCCACGCTACTCTGGAGAAATTTATCCGCTATAAGGACGTCGCCATCTCTTTTGACGGACGGTGCATAGACGAGGATAACCAATGTCGGGCCCGTCTCCATGGCCACAGGGACCGATTGGCAAATAAAGACGTCCTGTTCCAGGGGATATCTAGGGTATACAATTTTCCGTGATTGATCTAAAAATTTAGATATGATGTCGGCCACAGACCGGGCTCGGAGGGCCAACCGCATTATCCGGTTTCATCCTCCCAATTTCATCACATCTGCCGTCCGTGCTCAGTCGAGGAAACACGGGCTTATCCTTGTTGAGGAAACCGTGCACGACGTTTCTACTGTCCGACACGGGATTTATCTGAGCCTCGACTAAAAATGGAGGAGGGATTTTTTTCATCGCGCCCCATTGAAAACAGTCCCTTTGTTTGTCGAGAAAGGGGTCAGCGCCTCAAGTCTGCAATGCAAAAACATCCGAGTACGGGGGTGGCTCGGACCCCGCAACGGCTTTATAATTGCAGCAACGCATCCGGATCAGATTGAGGTTTTTGGAAAATGGTAATTCCGCCAGAGGCACGGTCGGGCAGCGGGTCAGCCCATCGGATCATTTGGGTACTTCTCCTCGCGGTCTCTGCACTCAGCGCGTGCACCACCAGCCCGGCAACAGGAAAACTTGTGCCAAGCTTTAACAGCCAGCTGGAAGAAAAACGCATCGGCCAACGCGAACATAGCAAGATCGTCAAGCAGTTTGGAGGAATCTACAAAGACCCAAAAGTCACAACTTATGTCCAGGCAATCGGCAACCGTCTAGCTGCCGCGTCCGAGCTTCCAGAGATAGGCTGGTCCTTCACCGTCTTAAATTCGGACCAGGTCAATGCCTTCGCCATCCCTGGCGGTTTTGCCTACGTAACAAGGGGCCTGATGGCATTGGCAGGAAATGAGGCTGAGCTGGCCGGTGTGATTGCGCATGAAATCGGTCATATAACGGCCTTGCATTCTAGTGCGCGGCAAGCAGGTGACTTTTATGCCGGTCTTGGTGCCGTGGCAGCAGGCTTGTTACTCGGCCAGACGGGCGCCGAAGTCGGAAATTATTTGAGCCGGGGACTGCTTCAAAGCTACTCTAGGGATCAGGAATTCGAGGCTGACTCCCTGGGAGTCCGCTATCTCTCCCGGACCGGATATAACACCCAGGCCATGGCGACTTTCTTGACAAAAATGCGAGCGAACACTCAACTGCAAAACAAAATATTAGGACGCCCTGAAAATCAGGTGGATCAGAATTCTTTCTTTGCCTCTCATCCTAGGACCACGGATAGGGTAACTCGGGCAATCCGCGAATCATCCATGACCCGATCCGGTAACCGGCTTGGAAAAGTGGACTATATGGAGGTTCTGAACGGCATGATTTATGGGGACGATCCAGAACAGGGCGTAATTCGGGGGCAGAATTTTATCCACCCGGGGCTGCGATTTCGCTTTTCAGTACCTGATGGATTCCGCCTCATCAATAACCCTCGTTCTGTGCTCGCATCAGGCCCAGAGGGTGCCATGATTCAACTCGATCTGGATTTTAAACCTTACAAAGGGGATATGGATAACTATCTCCAAAATGTGTGGGCAGCTAAGACGCGCGTGCCGTTAGTTGAGAAAATCACGGTCAATGGAATGAGCGGCGCCACCGGAGCAGCTCAGATTCGCCGACGAGACGGTGTCTTTGACTTACGCTTTGTCGCAATTCAACAAAACAGCCAACGAATTTTTCGCTTTCTATTTTTTACTCCCCGGCAGCTGACAAAACAACTCGCCACGGTTCTTCAGAGAACGACCTTTTCCCTGCGCACGATCAGCGACCGGGAAGCCACGACAACTAGGCCTTGGCGGCTTAAGATACTCCCAGTAAGGGCCGGAGATACGGTGGCCAGGTTCTCCCGGCAAATGGCCGTCAATAAGTTTAAGGAAAAAACGTTTCGCTTGCTTAATGGGTTGGGGCCAGATGACCGACTGAGAGCAGGACAACTGGTCAAAATAGTCGATGACTAGCAATATGTTGGTTCTGATTTGCGCCAGATAATTTCCAGTACCTTTGGGAAAGGCATTGATGACCCCATCCACTAGCTAGAAGATTGGAGAACCTGTTCAAGTTTCTCAACAGCCTTGGCCTTATCTGTGCCATTGACCGCAGCCACCTCACCAGCCAAACGCTCGAGAGCCGACTCATATATCTGGCGTTCCGAGAAGGATTGATCCGGTTGACCCACATTCCTGTGCAGATCGCGAACAACTTCCGCGATCGAGATGGGGTCACCGGAATTGATTTTAGCCTCATATTCCTGGGCCCGCCGGCTCCACATTGTCCTCTTGATCCGCGCCCTTCCCTTGAGCGTGGTCATTGCGTTGTCCATGGTCTTTCGATTACTAAGCTCTCGGAGACCAGACGTATCCATTTTCTCCATTGGAACCCGCAGGGTCATGCGATCGTTGTCAAACGTCACCACCACTAGCTCTAATTTATGACCTGCAATAACCTCCCTCTCAATTCCCTGGACAAGACCGACGCCATGGGTCGGATAGACGACGTAATCACCGGCCTTGAACTGCAGCTTAGGCTTCCTCGATGCCGGTTTAGGCTTCGAAACGGCAACGGACTTTGACTCCCCAACGGCAGCGAGCTTCGGAGCTTTCGCCCTCTTAACGGCTGCTTTGCCTTTCGACACGACTTTCTTTTTTGAGGGCGCTTTAGGTTTTGACGCAGGCGCTTTAGGTTTTGACGCAGGCGCTTTAGATTTCGACGTGGGCGCTTTGGATTTTGAGCCGGGCGCTTTGGATTTGGAGCCGGGCGCTCTGGATTTTGAGCCGGGCGCTTTGGATTTTGAGCCGGGCGCTTTGGATTTTAGCGCGGGAGCGTTGTTAGCACCCACAGCTTTTTTCTTTGTAACGGCTTTTTTCTTTGTTGATTTGGAATTTGATCGAGCCATAGTTAGAGCACTACTCCATTTTTTTCTGGGACGAACATCCGTTCGCACCTGTGAAGGCTTTACCGGCATATCCGGCTTGAAAGAAGTCGCTCCGGGCAGCGGGTTCTTTGTTGGTTGATTTTAGTCATGGCCATCCTTTGGCCCGTCAGGGTTCATAGGTGGCACCATTAATCAGCTTTTTTGCCCTCTTGAGCGAAACTCTGACGCATAAATCTGAACCTGCGTAAGTGAGGCAACCGGTTTCAGGAAGGAAATAGCACGAAACTCTATTAAAAAACAGGTTGGAATCACTGGCCGTGTAGGGGGCTTAACCAAAAATTTTAATGGCCTTCCATAATCAAATTCCGCCCGTCAACGAGGGCCGTTTTCTCAAACGTATTCATTACACAAATCATGACCCAGGCCCTGGATTAGAACTAAGCAATTCTTTTTTACCGGGCTTATCCTTCCATTCATCTGCGTCCCCAGGTGTTTCACCCTTCATGGTAATATTCGGCCATTCTGCAGAAAATTTTGCATTAAGTTCTATCCACTCATCCAGGCCCTCTTCCGTGTCGGGCACGATTGCCTCCGCGGGGCATTCCGGTTCACAAACGCCACAATCAATGCACTCATCTGGATTGATCACCACCGTATTTTCGCCCTCATAGAAGCAGTCCACCGGACACACTTCCACACAATCCATATATTTGCATTTTATACAGTTTTCAGTGACGACGTATGTCATTATTTTCTCCGTTGATACCCTGTATTTAATTGGCCTGTTTGGCCTTATATCAACGTTTTACACGTCTCATCCCTCGATGCCAAGCCTTGCCATGACGCGCTTTCGTGCGCTTCCGCGATCTCGATCAGATACATAAATAAGGCCTGCTACCCTCTGGATTAAGTTATGTTCGAAATCATCAGCATAGCCGTCTGAAAATGCAACCTCCCAGAGCATTTCGATCATTTCGACCCTCTCTGCTTCATCAAAGCAGTCCTTTACGACCCGAGTGAAGGCATACAATTGGCTAGTCTCGCGCACCGCCTGGTCTGCCTCCTCAATCAAGGTCGAGCACTCCTCACTAGACAACTCGAACCTGGATTTAAGCAGAGCCCCGATACTGAGCCGTTCATCGCCATCAAATTCGCCGTCCATATGCGCGGATTCAACTAGCAAAGCAGCCGTAGCCAGCTGCAACTTATCATCTCGGGAGAGCGGTTCAGCCGCCGCCTCGCCGATACCATCAAAAAGCAATTTTATTCTGTTCAACATAAATTATTGCGTAGCATGACACCCGTATTACGGCAAGTAGATGGACCGACCAGCTGGGGTCTTCAACGTTTACCTATAATTTTTCCCTAATTACTGCCTCGAGTGATTGCATCAGTGATCTCTGGGGCGGGCACTTTACATAAGCGTCTATCTGAAATTATCCAGCTTGCGAAGCGAGTCGGAAAAGACTAGTGAATTATAGATGGCCGGATTAATAAGCACCAGCTCTCAGGAAGGTTCACCTGTTGATGACCGGCTTCATTGGCCGGCTCCAGAGAGAAACAAGGATGCTATCCTCCAGGTTCTGCGTGCGCACATGCCTCACACGCCGGGCCAAGATCGATTATATCTCGAGATTGCTGCTGGCAGCGGGCAGCATGCCGCACATTTTGCCGCTGGATTGCCGGATACAATCTGGCAGGCTTCGGATTCAGACCCCCGCCATGTGGCAAGTATCCAAGCGTGGCTTGACTGGGCCGGCCTAACAAAAACACCCGAACCGCTATGTCTGGATACCCGAAACAGACCATGGCCAATCCAATCTGCCGACGCCATTTTATGTATTAATATGATCCATATTTCCCCATGGGAGTCCTGTATCTCGCTGTTTGACGAAGCCTCAACTATTCTCTCGAAAGAGGGGGTGGTTTATCTTTATGGCCCTTTTAAAATTGGTAAAAAGCACACGTCTCAAAGCAATATTGCCTTTGACGAGAGCTTGAAAGCGCAAGATTCCAGCTGGGGCATCCGCGATTTCAACGATGTGTCAGCCACCGCCAGAAAACACGGATTTCTCCTTAGCGCGAATGTGCAGATGCCCGCCAACAATTTATCCCTGATTTTCAGACGGACACACCAGCAGTACTTTTAGTGGCCCCGGAACACGCCCATGAGCCGGTCAATAGCTCGCCGGTGAGATTTAGTCGGCCGCCCGGCTCCTGGCTCTCTTTTTGCAACTGGGTCAACCGCCGCTGTCTGACTTTGATGCACGGGCGGTTCCAGATCTTCGTAAAGCAATCGCGCTTCCTTGGCAGGCCCGCGACGCAGACCAAGCTTAAGTATCTTTATTAGTCGAATATGAGGGCCTAAAGGAAACGTCAACACATCTCCCGGCCGGACTATCAAATGCGCTTTTTTAACCGGCTCCCCATTCACCCGAACCTTGCCTGACTGACAAAGTTTAGATGCCAGTGTTCGGCTCTTCAAAAACCGGGCATGCCAGAGCCACTTATCCAACCTGAGAGATGCGCCGCTCATGCGTCTGTTAAGAGCTCCTTGAGTTTAGCAAAAGGCGACCCCTCGGTCGGACCCACCCGATCTGTGGGCTTTTGGAGTCTCGGGGTTTTCCGATTTTTAAGCGGCCGGGTCCTCGGTTCGAAACAGACATCCTCGCTATCTCCTACCCTCTTGTAACCAAGGCTTTCAAGAACTTCCACCATCTGTTGCATGGTACAGCCAACCAAATTGAGGAGGTCTGGATCTAGTGCAAAGACGCCCTGGGCCGCCCGTCTCCGAAGCTGCCCAATTAGGCGCTCCAAAATATCAACTCGCACGACCAAGGGACCAGCCAGGCTGTATCCTGCAACCCTCAGAAATTGAAGGTCGCCGTTATTCGCCACTTGAAGAGACACACGACCCGGTGGTGGCAGATCCGGGACTTTCTCTGACTCGTTGAAAACCGCCCAAAGCTTCGCCGCCAGAGCGGCAGGTTTTGGCTTAAGCAAGGCCGGCATGAATATTTCCCGGCGACCCAGCTTTACACCGAGATGTCGGAGCAAGCCGTAATCCCTCTTTTCAAGCGCCTTCAATTGCTGTCCTGCTGTTTTTCTTGGCAACACGCCAAAGCCATCGACGATCTGGAAAGCGAGACCCCGTGCGGCACCCACAAGGGAGGCATCGCGCAGTTTAATAAGCGGAGCAAGCTGTGTTTTAACTTGGACATCAAGCCACCGATCAAGCCGATCTTCCACAGCCTTGCGATGGGGCTCTTCGAGTAGCTCGGCCGCGGCAAGTCGGATACCGGGCGAGAGAGCTCTGCCGCCCCTCACGAGTTTAGCAATGAATGCACCCCTCCAAACCACGTGCGCCTGGTCTGTCAAATTAAATTGAGTATCTTCGTCTGCAATTAACGTCTGGACCCGCCGTTCTACCTCTCGACCCAGGGCCTGAAACGCCGCATTGGTCACGGCCCTGCTGGCTGCCTCTCCATCGGCACTGTCAGCCAAAAAGCGAAAGCCGTTTAATTTACCGACAAAATGTCCTTCAACTAAAACGTCGCCCTCGGCACTGACTGCGGCCTGAAGATTTCTTTTGTCACGTAACCGCTGCACCAGACTCGCGGTGCGCTGATCAACAAATCGCTGAGTGAGGCTTTTATGAAGCGCGTCTGACAAGGCGTCCTCGACCTTGCGGGTGCGCGCCTGCCAATGGATGGCATCCTTTAACCAACCCGACCGGTGTGAGATATATGTCCAAACCCTGATCCCGGAGATCCGGCTGACTAGGGTGTCAATGCCGCCATCGGTCTGATTCAAGCGCGCCACTTGATCCGCGATCCAATCCGCGGGTAGGGTTTGCCCTGCAGAGAGGTGCTTAAAAATACGACCCAACAAACGGGCATGGTCCCCTCCGATGGTTTTTCTGAAGTCCGGCACCTGGCACACTTCCCAGAGAAGACGGACGTGCTCCGGAGTTTGGACCCTCTTGGTCACCTCTTCCTCCCGCATGATTTCTCGCAGGACACGTTCATCATCAGGTTCACTGACGCGGGCAAGGCCTGGGTGACTCGGGCCCTTTTTAAGACTTTCTGCCAGAGCTTCGAGGTCCGAATAATCGAGCGTGGGCGTCCGCCAAAAAATCTGCCGCACCGGATCGTATCGATGGTTTTCAACTGCGTGTACAGTCTCGGGATCCAGCCCAGTGACATCCCCCGTAAC
>CAXFCV010000311.1:0-4122 GCA_964000975.1 uncultured Rhodospirillaceae bacterium
CCACGATCTGCCTCCGCGAGCCCAGTCTCGGCCCCTGTTTTGGTATCAAAGGAGGCGCAGCGGGCGGCGGTCATGCACAGGTCATTCCCATGGAGGATATCAACCTCCATTTCACTGGTGATTTCCACGCAATAACGTCTGCACATAACCTCCTGTCCGCCATGCTCGACAATCACATTTATTGGGGAAATTCTCTCGGAATTGATGCGCGGCGCGTGCGCTGGCGCCGGGTGGTGGACCTTAATGATCGTGCCCTGCGAAGCATCACACAATCCCTCGGTGGTGCGGCCAACGGCTTCCCGCGCGAGGACGGTTTCGATATCACAGTGGCCTCCGAGGTGATGGCCATCTTTTGTCTTTCGGAAAATCTGACCGATCTTAGAGAAAAATTAGGTAACATCATTGTTGCCGAAACACGCGATAAAACACCCGTGACCGCCAACCAATTAGAGGCCTCTGGAGCCATGACGGTGCTTCTAAAAGAAGCACTTATGCCCAATTTGGTGCAGACGCTAGAGGGCACACCCGCCTTCATTCATGGCGGGCCATTTGCTAATATTGCGCATGGTTGCAATTCCCTGATTGCAACCAGGGCAGCCCTGAAATTGGGTGGTTATGTCGTTACGGAAGCGGGCTTCGGCTCTGACTTAGGGGCCGAAAAATTCTTTGATATTAAGTGCCGGAAAGGCGGACTGAAGCCGAACGCGACGGTCCTAGTCGCTACCATTAGGGCACTCAAAATGCACGGTGGTGTCACCAAGGAAAAACTTGGCGCGGAAAACGTGCAAGCGGTGAAGGAAGGTATTACTAATCTCAAAAGACATGTATCGAACCTTAAGAAATTTGGCGTGCCGGTAACGGTCGCTTTAAATCGCTTCACTTCGGATACAGATGCCGAAGTGGCCTCAGTTCTCGAAGGCGTAGCCGGAGAAGATGTGACCGTCCACGAATGCACCCACTGGGCAGATGGTGGTACCGGAGCGGAAACCCTTGCGCGACATGTCGTCTCCACACTTGAAACCAACGAAGCCGCATTTGCACCGCTCTATGAAGCGGCACTCCCGATGTGGGATAAGATCGAAACGGTAGCACGGGAAATTTACCGCGCTGGGACAGTTACCACCACGGATGCGGTCCGCGCACAAATCGACGCGTTTGAAGGCGCAGGATTCGGCGACTTACCAGTTTGCATGGCGAAGACACCTCTAAGTTTTTCTGATGACCCCAAACTTTTGGGTGCGCCAGAAGGACACGATCTCACGGTCAGGGAAGTACGTCTATCTGCTGGCGCAGGATTTATGGTCGCGATCTGCGGCAGCATATTGACCATGCCGGGCCTGCCTCGGATCCCAGCTGCTAACAATATTGATCTTAATGAAAATGGTCAGATCGAAGGTCTGTTTTAAGGAGAATTGTCATGAAAGCGATGGCGTTTAACGGGATTGGAGATGACCTGCGCTATGTAGATGTGCCAGATCCTACGGCGGAGGACGCTGAAATCGTGATCGAAATCTATGCCGCCAGTGTAAACCCAGCAGATCACAAGTTGCGAGACGGCCATTATGGTGGAATTTACGAACTCCAATCACCCCATATTTCAGGAAGAGATTTCTCCGGGGTCGTCTACAAGCTCGGCGCCGGCGTTACGGAATTCAGCGTAGGTGACCCCGTGTTTGGCGTCATGGATGTAGGCCGCGAGGGTGGATATGCAGAATTTGTTGCGGAGAAAGCGTCCCTTGTGGCCCGAAAACCGGATTTTCTCAGTCATTCAGAGGCTGCTGCATTGGCGCTCACCGGTCTTACGGCTATCATTTCGCTAGACTCTGGAAGACTTCAAACTGGTGAAAAAATCCTGATCCAAGGGGGCGCGGGCGGCGTGGGTTCGTTTGCTGTTCAATACGCTAAGCATTTGGGAGCATATGTTGTCACCACAGCAAGCACCCGCAACCATGACTATTTGAAGGCCATGGGCGCTGACGAGGTCATCGACTATAATATGATGGATTTTCGCGATGCCGTATCCGGATGTGATATAGTCTACGATACGGTTGGCTTGGAAACCCACCGGCTTTCCTATGACGTTCTGAAACCGGGCGGGCGCATGGTGTACGTGTCACCTCAGCCAGAAAACTTTGAGGTCCCCCGGCACGACGTCGAGGTCGTGCGCCCGAAAGTCGGCCGCTCCCGGGAGGTTCTCGAACAGATTCTCTCCCTCACGAAGAGAGGCGTGATCAAAATACCAGACATTGAAATCGTGTCACTGATAGACGCGGCCGTTGCACAAGAAAAAAGTAAAGCCGGCCATGTACGAGGCAAAATCATCCTGGACCCAAAAAGGAAATAAAATTACCGCTATGCGTCACGGATCTAAATAAGGGGGAAAGTGTTCTTATTTCAGTGACAGCTAGATGCTAAGCCTCAGTCTCCCAATAGAGCCGCATGGGATTATCGACCAGTAGCTTTTGCTGTAGCTCGGGCGTGGAGGCAATTTTAGGGATGAAATCAACCAATTTGCCGTCATCCGGCGTATGGCTCTTTAGGTTCGGATGTGGCCAGTCCGTGCCCCAAATGACGCGGTCTGGAAAAGTCTCCACCAGTCGTTTGCCAAACGGCACGACATCGCTGTAATCCGTCGGCCCCTCTTGGGTCAAACGGTCAGGACAGGTCACCTTCGTCCAGAAATTTTCGTTATCGGTCAGGAGTTTAACAAAAAGGTTAAATTCTGGCCCATTGACGGGCTTGGTTACGTCAGGCCGGCCCATATGATCGACCACCACAGTCGTCGGCAGGCCGGTGAAAAAATCATAGAGCTCGGGCAACTCCTGCGCTTCAAAATAGATTACGATATGCCAGCCGAGTGTTTGGATACGGCCTGCAATCTCCACCAAACTGTCCACCGGCAGTGCATCTACCAAGCGTTTCACGAAATTAAACCGGACACCCCGCACACCGGCCGTATGAAGGCGCGCCAGTTCCTCATCCGTCACATCCCGCTTTACCGTTGCCACTCCCCGTGCCATCCCATTCGAACTCTCAAGTGCGTCCACCAAAGCCCGGTTATCTGCACCGTGACAGGTGGCTTGGACGATTACGTTACGGGAAAAGCCGATATGGTCTCGAAGGGTCCATAGCTGGTCTTTTGATGCATTGCACGGTGTGTATTTGCGCTCCGGCGCAAACGGAAATACGTCTCCGGGACCAAACACGTGGCAATGAGCGTCAACAGCCCCTTCTGGCGCTGTGAATGCCGGTTTCGACGGACTTGGATGCCAGACCCGCCAGTCTGGTGGATCCATAAAAAAAGATGACCCCATCTCAAAGCCCTCTTGCTTTTAATTTTTCATCAAGTTTTGGATAAACCCGGCGCGCATTTCCCGAAAAAATTTGTTCTTGCTGAGTTTCTGTAAGGCCAAGCTTATCAATATACAGTCGCGTATCATCAAAATACTGGCCGGTTTTTGGATCAATACCCCGAACAGCGCCAACCATCTCGGAACCAAACAAAATATTTTCAAGTTCAATAACTTCGAACAAGAGATTAATGCCGGGCTGGTGATACACACACGTGTCAAAATAAACGTTTTTCATCACATGGGTCTCCACGGGCGGCTGATCCAGCATATCGGCAAGACCACGGTACCGGCCCCAATGGTAAGGCACTGCGCCACCGCCATGGGGAATAACCAAGCGAAGATCGGGAAAATCCGTGAACAAATCACCCTGAATAAACTGCATAAAAGCGTTGGTGTCAGCCGCAATGTAGTAAGATCCCGTGGCATGAAACGTGGGATTGCACGATCCTGAGACATGGATCATGGCCGGCACTTCCAGTTCGACCATTTTCTCAAAGAACGGATACCAATATTTATCAGTCAAAGGTGGCGCGTTCCAATGGCCGCCAGACGGGTCCGGATTAAGGTTACATCCGACAAAGCCAAGCTCAGTGACGCATCTCTCCAACTCCCTGATGGAATTATCCATGGTCCCCCCGGGCGTTTGAGGTAGCTGACATACGCCGATAAAATTATCCGGAAAGAGTAATGTTACTCGATTGATCAGGTCATTACACGCAATGGACCAATCTAGTGAAGTTTGGGCGTCGCCCACATGCGGCTCCATAGC
>CAXFCV010000312.1:0-2320 GCA_964000975.1 uncultured Rhodospirillaceae bacterium
GCCGCGCCCGTAAAGGAGGCAGATATACTCAACATCGTAATGGGGGTTAACGATCGGTTATATGATCCCACCATCCACGACATCGTCACCGCCGCATCTTGCACCACAAACTGTCTCGCTCCAGTGGTCAAGGTGATCCACGAGAATATCGGAATCAGACACGGCAGTATTACCACCGTCCACAATGTAACCAATACGCAGGTGATGGTAGACGGCCCTCATAAAGATCTGCGCCGAGCCCGGTCGGGCCTCACCTCACTCATCCCGACCACAACCGGTTCGGCCACCGCCATAACTCTGATTTATCCCGAGTTGAAGGGCAAATTGGACGGACACGCTATTCGCGTCCCACTCCTCAACGCGTCGCTTACGGACTGCGTATTCGAGGTCAAGCGGGTCACATCTGTCGATGAAGTTAATCAGATCTTTCGGGACGCTGCGAAAACGGAGCTGAATGGTATTCTCGGTTTGGAAGACCGTCCCCTTGTTTCAGTCGATTACACGAATGATCCCCGGTCCTCTATTATCGATGGGCCTTCAACCCTGGTGATTAATGGGACGCAAGTCAAAATTTATTCTTGGTATGATAATGAATGGGGGTACGTAAACCGGATGATGGATTTAGCAATGAAAATTGCCGCTACACTCTAAAAAAGCGGGCTAAAATAGTGGAACGGTCTCAGGTCAAAGACGGAAAAAGTTATGCCGCCATAACGGGTGCCTACTGGGGATTTACCCTGACTGACGGGGCGCTGCGCATGCTTGTGTTGTTACATTTCCACGACCTTGGTTTTTCGCCCGTTGATCTGGCCTTTATGTTTCTCCTCTACGAGGCCATGGGTATTTTCACGAACTTTATTGGGGGATGGATCGGCGCAAAACATGGGCTAAAGCTGACCCTGCTCACCGGTCTTATGGTTCAGATTGGCGCCTTAATCATGCTGTCTGGGGTTCAGCTACATTGGGCGCTCGGAATTTCTGTCATCTATGTAATGACCGCCCAGGCATTTAGTGGCGTAGCCAAAGATCTCACCAAAATAAGCGCTAAGAGCGCGGTGAAACGAGTCGTTCCAGAGAGCAATCAGGGGCTCTTATTTAGGTGGGTCGCGCTGCTGACCGGCTCCAAAAATGCCCTGAAAGGTGTCGGCTTTTTACTCGGTAGCGTTCTGTTACAGTTCTTGGGGTTCCACGTCGCTCTCTTGTCCCTGGCGGTATTCCTGATACTTGTCCTTCTCGCCGTTAAGAGTTTAGTGACGGCCGACTTGGGGCGGGCAAGCCAAAAGATCACCTCTCGAGATCTGTTCTCCAAAAAACGAGAAATTAACTTTCTTTCCGCCGCGCGGGTTTTTCTTTTTGCATCACGGGATGTCTGGTTCGTTGTTGGTGTTCCCATCTCTCTGGCCCGCCAATTCGGCTGGAGCTTTGATCAGATTGGCGGCTTTATGGCGGCCTGGGTGATTGGGTACGGCATTGTCCAGGCCGTGGCTCCGAAGCTTCTACCAGATGTATCCGATGCTGGGAGCGGCGCGAGGGCGGCAAAATTCTGGGGAACGTTGCTGTGCATGATCCCGCTGGCCATTGCGGTCGCTCTAACGCCGGCAGCTACTGACTGGTGGGTCGAAGGGCCCTCAGTTGACCTGATATTGATCAGCGGATTGTGCCTGTTCGGCATCATCTTTGCTATAAACTCCTGTGTGCATTCCTTTTTGATCGTGGCCTATTCTGATCGGGACAGAGTCGCCTTAAACGTGGGATTTTATTACATGGCCAACGCTGCAGGGCGGCTCTTAGGCACTTTACTTTCCGGACTTGTGTTCCAGTTCTTTGGGCTCGCCGCGTGCCTATTTGTGTCCGGACTGATGATCGGCCTGGCTGTACTGATGACACTTCCACTCGGTCCCGCAAGGGGGCGCTAATTCATGTAATTTTATGGTTATTCGCGTGACGCCCTGGGGGGTCTGAAGATATAAGTGAGACACGTCCCCGTCACCGCATGGATCGAGAGAGGTCTGGATGAAACCATTTTCGCCCACCGATGGAAAAGCCATCCCCGTTACTGTTGTCACACAAGATGGCCTGAAGAAATGGCGCGCTGGCCGGTCCGCTAATGAGAAAAAATGGCTGACGGTCAACAGCTTCACCGGGGCGCCCGGCAAAATATGTTTGATTCCGGGCGCCGACGGGAGCCTGTCGCGGGTCGTACTGGGCATCTCTGATCCGCTGGAAATTTGGGACACGGCGGAACTCGCCCGCAAATTGCCGGACGGCCTCTACCGGCTTAATGGTGTGCGAGGGAAAGAGGCCGAGAACCGCGCCGCAC
>CAXFCV010000313.1:0-1670 GCA_964000975.1 uncultured Rhodospirillaceae bacterium
ATTCTTTATGTTCTTTTCCGCGAGCCAGCCATTGGCCGAAAGTCTCACCATGCATGTCGTGCGAACGGAGAGCGCAAACTACGGGCGCGTCCGACTTTGGGGGTCGATCACATTTATCGTTGCAGCAACAGGTGGCGGCATGATCCTGGAGGGGCGCAACGCGGATTTTATTTTTTATTTGTCTCTCCTGGGTTTAGGTCTCCTATTTTTCGTATGCGTGGCCCTCCCCAGAGCACGCTTCGCAGCTTCGACCAGCGGCAAGCCGCCTCTTCTCGAACTCTGCAGAATTAAAACATTCCTCCTAATGCTCGGCACCGCCGCCCTCATACAATCGAGCCATGCAGTGGTCTATAGTTTCAGCACCATTCACTGGAAAAGCATTGGTTATTCCGAGGCCCTAATTGGCCTATTATGGGCGGAGGGCGTGGTGGCTGAAATTATTCTCTTCCACTATAGTGCTTCGGTCCTGAGGCGTATTAGTCCGGTGATGCTGATTATAATAGCCGCTGTCGCTGGCATGCTTCGCTGGACTATAATGGGAACCACAGACGCTCTACCCGCCCTATTTTTCGCCCAAGCTCTTCATGGTCTGACTTTCGGCGCTGCCCATTTGGGCGCGGTTCACTATATATCTGATAACATCCCCCCGCATCTGTCCGCCACCGCTCAGAGCCTGCTGTCAGCCGTCGTTATGGGCATCGCAATCGGTATCACTACCATCACCGCCGGTGCAATGTATGGTGTCATAGGTGCTAAATCCTACTACCCTATGGCCGGTTTGGCGGTGGCGAGTGCGATATTAGGTCTGCTCCTTTACATCCGGCTCAACCGGGACACCTGAGTAATCATCCTCATAATCGTAACAATATGACGACAACGATAACCATTCTGCTCACCAGCGTTTTTGCCACTGCTTTTATCAGCGGTGTGCTGAGCCTGGGCGGCGGCAGCATTCTTATGGGGATATTTGGTTGGATCCTCCCCATTTCCACGGCAATGATTCTGCATGGTATCACCCAGGCAGCGGCTAATGCGTCCCGCTCCTGGATCTACCGCGACCATATTCAGTGGCATATTCTTGGTTACTATTTTATCGGCGCCGTCATCTGCACGGGTATTTTCAGTTGGCTGGCTTTTGTTCCGAACAAGGCGGTCTTGTTTTTATGCCTGGGTTTACTTCCTTTCATGCATCTCTTGCTGCCAAAAGGATACGCTTTGGATATAACTCGACCGGGGAACGCCGTTAGTTGTGGATTTTTAGTCTCCGCGAGCCTTCTCATTGCCGGTGTATCTGGCCCGATCCTTGATATTTATTATGTCAAAACATCCCTCTCTCGGTTTCAAATTCATGCCACAAAGGGGGTAACACAGGGGATCGGCCACGTGGTAAAGGTCGCATATTTTATAGTCATTCTTGGACTTGTGGAGGATGGCCTCGGCCCCTTGCCGATCTGGATTTTTATTATCGTCATTCCCGTGGCTTATCTCGGCAGCATTGCATCACGGCGCGTTCTTAAGGCGATGGAAGACCAGCAGTTTAAGAAATATACACAAACCGCAACCATGATTGTCGGAGCTATCTTTTTAGTAAAAGGTATTTATTATTGTCCACCTAATTTTTTAAGAATGGCTATGTATCTTGAGTTATCTAGACCTGCAGGTGATATTAG
>CAXFCV010000314.1:0-3181 GCA_964000975.1 uncultured Rhodospirillaceae bacterium
CCTTCTCAGCAATAGGGTGAGGCGCAGGAAGTATGTCGGGAATTCCAGGACTAAGGACAAGAGTTTCCACATCGCTCCAGTCTTCCTGATAAATATCGGTTAGTGCCACCCCACTTTGCTCGGCGATGTCTCTACTATCTTCCGAGTCATCCCATGCCCATACCTGCGCACCGCCTGCAGCCAGAGCTTCTGCGGCAGACAAGCCGGACTTGCCGAGACCCATGACGGCCACGGTTTTTCCGGAGAAGGCTGCGACGGGAATCATCTAATTGCGCTCCTCACCTCAACTTCAACGTAGCGAGGCCGACAAGGGCCAGTATCATCGCGATAATCCAAAATCGAATAACGATGGTCGGCTCCGGCCAACCCTTCTTTTCGAAATGATGATGTAGAGGCGCCATCTGAAACACACGCTTTCCGGTGAGCTTAAAAGACGCGACCTGGACGATGACTGAGACCGTCTCCAAAACGAACAGCCCGCCGACAACTGCAAGAACCAGTTCGTGCTTAGTAATCACACTCACCGCGCCAAGGGCGCCACCCATGGACAAGGAGCCCGTATCCCCCATGAACACCATGGCAGGCGGTGCGTTGAACCAAAGGAAACCAAGTCCCGCTCCCACCAGAGCGCCGCAAAAGACGGAGAGCTCGCCAGCCCCGGGCACATAATGAACCTGGAGATAACTGGAAAAGACCGAGTTCCCAACCAAATACGAAATAATTGCAAATACCGCCGCCGCAATCATGACGGGTCCGATGGCCAAGCCATCTAAGCCATCCGTCAGATTGACCGAGTTCGACGCCCCCACCATCACAAAGACTGAGAAGGCAACGAAAAACCAACTCAAATCGATGAGTAAACTTTTAAAGAATGGTACCGCAAGGGACGTCGCCAAATCTGGACTCGTGAGGCTCATAATCCAGAGTGTCGCAACGGTGGCAATCAAGACCTGCAAGAGCAACTTTAATTTGCCAGGAAGCCCTCTGCTGTTCCGACGGGATACCTTGATGTAATCGTCAATAAAGCCGATCATGCCATAGACGACAGTTACACCCAGCGCGGCCCAAATGTACCCATTCCGTAAATCCGCCCATAGTAATGTTGACGAGACGAGTGCGAGCAGAATCATAAAACCGCCCATGGTGGGCGTTCCAGCCTTCGCCACAATGTGACTTGCGGGACCGTCTTCCCGGATGGGCTGACCCTGACCTTGATGAGCTTTCAGCCACCGAATGATGAAGGGACCGCACAAAAAACTTACGATGAGCGCGGTCATCATAGCGCCGCCCGTTCGGAATGTAATGTATCGAAAGACGTTCAGAAATGAGAGAGAATCGACAAACTGGGCAAATATATTGAATAACATGCTCCTCCCCTATTCCTCCTTGCCAAGTTTCATGAGGCCGTCAACAATCAATCCCATTCGGGATCCGCGGGATCCTTTGACGAGAACACAATCGTCACTTTGAAGTGCCACAACCACTTCCGGCAGCAATTGATCCGCCGTTTCTGCCCAAACGCCGCGCTGCTCCGCAGGCAAATCTGCCATCAACTTTTTCATTTGGGGGCCTGCAGCAAAGACCAGATCAATGTTGTTTTCCTTAACCGATCCCGACAGGTCCCGGTGGAGTGCCGCTGCCTCCTCCCCCAATTCGAGCATATCACCGAGGACGGCAATTCGGCGCCCCGGGAGTGTGGCCCGTTTCCCGGATAGAACTGTGAAGGCCGCCGCGACGGATACGGGACTAGCGTTGTAGCTGTCATCAATCAGCTCAAATTCAAAGTCGGGAGTTTGAATCTGGTGACTGCGACCCCGTCCTGGCAACTGCGACACCTCAGCAATAGCTTGCGCGGCCTCATAGAGATCAGCCCCAAGAGCGGACAGCGCTGCCATGATCGCAAGGCTGTTTTGCACCCAGTGTCGCCCGGGAACATTGAGACAATATGAGATTTCCTGCCCCTCAAAAGCCAAGCGAACTGTCGAACCGTTCGCGCGCAACGCGCATTCGGTAAGCCGGAAATCGCAGTCTGTGTGCGCCCCAAAAGTTAAAATTGTGGCCCCTGCATGCCGGGCGGCGACAGCCAAAATATCGAAATAGGCATTGTCCCGATTTAGCACCGCCGTGCCCCCCGGCTCCAAACCGTCGAAAATTTCCGCTTTTGCATGGGCAATATCGTCAACAGTATCGAAAAATTCGAGATGCGCGGGCTCAACAGTTGTGACGATAGCGACAAGCGGTCGCACCATTTGTGACAGCTTGGTCAGTTCACCAGCATGGTTCATACCAAGTTCAAAAACACCATACTCGACGCGCTCGGGCAGCCGCGCGAGACTGAGGGGAACGCCAAAATGATTATTCAGGCTGCCATGGCTAAAACTGACGCTACCCTGAGCACCAAGGATATGCCCAAGGGCCTCCTTGACACTGGTTTTACCCACGCTGCCGGTCACTGCGACGATCCGGGCTTGTGTGCGTCGCCGTCCATAGATACCGAGCTGCTCTAGCCCGGTCATCGTATCGTCGATCACCAAAAGCGGCGCTTTATCTACGACTCCCTTGGGCCGACGGGTAACAAGTGCAGCTGTGGCGCCGCCCTCCAATGCTCTCGCAACATAGTCATGACCGTCAAAGTTCGGTCCCGGAAGCGCAACAAAAAGATCGCCGCTCTGAATGGTCCGGCTGTCAATTGATACGCCTAGCGCCTCCCAATCAACAGCGGATATACCCCCGGTGGCCTGAGCCGCTGTTGCAGAGCTCCACAGAACTGTCTCTGGAGGCGTCAAACCTGTCATCCGTCGGCTCCCGCCAAAGCGTCTCGGCATACGCTCACATCGTCAAAAGGAATCACACGATTTCCCACGATCTGGCCCTGCTCATGACCCTTACCCGCCACTAACAAGACATCTCCAGGCGCCAGCGTGGACACCGCCCGCAAGATGGCTTCCTGCCGGTCCGCCACATCGAGCGCACCCGGACATGCTGACAAAATGGCTTGACGGATCATCGCCGGACTCTCTCTCCTTGGATTGTCGTCCGTAACAATCACCTGATCTGCCATCACCTGGGCAACGTCGCCCATCTCACGCCGCTTTCCTTGGTCCCGATTTCCGCCGCATCCAAAGATCACATGGAGGTCGCCATCTGCATGCGGCCTTAGGGCCGCGAGTGCGGCTCTGAG
>CAXFCV010000315.1:0-3046 GCA_964000975.1 uncultured Rhodospirillaceae bacterium
CCATTTAGAACGCGGCGAACTCAAACGTAGTAATATCATTGCCCGTGCGCCATCCTATCACGGTAACACTCTGGGTGCTTTGGCTACTGGTGGGCACGCAGGTCGGCGTGAACCGTTTCAGCCACTACTTATGAATGTCATTCGTATCGACGCGGCTTACGAGTACCGTATGCGGCGCGAAGGAGAGGCAGGAGCGGATTTTGCCCTGCGTATGGCGAACCTTTTGGAAGAGGAAATCCAGAGGCTGGGCACCGAGACTGTAATGGCATTTGTGGCAGAACCTGTTGTCGGTGCGTCACTCGGAACGCAGCCCGCGCCTATGGGATACTTCAAACGCATCCGCGAGATTTGTGACACTTATGGCATCCTTTTTATTGCGGATGAGGTGATGTGCGGCATGGGGCGGACCGGCAGCCTATTTGCCTTAGAGCAAGAAGGCATCGCCGCAGACATTACTACTCTGGCAAAGGGCCTTGGCGCTGGCTATCAGCCGATTGCAGCCGTCATGGCGGCGGAAAATGTCATTCGCGTTATAAAGGATGGCAGCGGAACGCTTTGGAATGGTCATACTTATATGTCCCACGCCATCGCTACCGCCGGTGCCCTGGCTGTGCAAAAAGTGATTGAAGAAGAAAACCTGTTGTCAAATGTCCGTATGCGCGGCGAGCAGTTGCGCGAGGGCCTGCAAACCCGGCTTGGCCAAAACCCTCATGTTGGAGATATTCGCGGACGTGGTCTTTTCTGGACTGCAGAACTAGTTCAGGACAGCGCAACCAAACAGCCGTTTGATGCGACGCTTGGCCTTGCCCCAAAGATACAAAAAATAGCGCTTGATCTGGGCTTAATGTGCTATCCCTCTCAAGGGTGTGCCGATGGAACGCAAGGCGATCATGTGTTACTTGCCCCTGCCTATACCTCGACATGTGAAGAGATAGAGACCATCTGCGATCTTATCACTCAGGCAATAGAGACAGCGCTCGCCTTATGAGGAATATAGCATTCTTGGGCTGTGCTGAATGTCAGTTGGAGCCTTCATATCCTAACTCGCGCGAGATACGCAGTGCTGTTGCCTTGGTCTCGGGCAAGTAAAAGCTCTTGAGTTTATCAAAATCAAAACCGCTATCTGGGCCAGACAGATTTACACAGGCCACAACCTTGCCCGCTTGATCCCAAACTGGAACCGCAATGCTGGAACCTCCAGGTTCTCGGAATCCATGGGAGACTACGAAGCCATCTGTCCGCATCTGATCGACCCGGGCCTTAAGCGTCTGGAAACTTGTGGGCGTGTGTTTAGTGATCGGGGGCATATCCAGACCTTTGCAAAAAGCTGCTAGTTCGGAATCGCTCTTCCCCGACAAAAGGCACCAACCGATTGCGGTGGTGTAGGCTTCTACCCGCGTACCTGTGACCATGTTTGAGACAAAACCTGAACGAGCCTGATGGCTGCCAAGATAAAGTACATTATGCCCCTCAAGAACGCTCAGATGAGTACTTACACCCGTCGTATCCCGCAACTGTGCCAGCAAAGGGCGCGCAATCGTGGTAATTGGCTGGTTGCTCAGATAGGCAAAGCCAAGGTTAAGTACCTTTGCCCCCAAGGTATAGGTATTCTTTTGCTCGCCGTCTTTAAGAAACTCCATTTGCCTCAGTGTATAGACGAGACGAAATGCCGAAGAGCGGCTTAAGTCCATAGCACGGGCAATTTCGCTCAGCGACATGGGAGTCTTGGCCGCGCCAAGAATTTCAAGTACACGTAGACCACGATGCAGCCCAGGGACGAAGTAGATATCATGGTTGGCAGATTCACTCACAAATTTCGTCAGCCTTTCAATTTACCGATTATTGATGTTTTATATACAAAACAATTGGCATTCAATAAGGGAAACGGAGAAACCGCATGACGCAAGATAATGGGTCCAACCTGCTGAAGGCGACCAATGAAGATACAAGCGGGCCGTTTTTTCCAATCTATTTTCAAGACGAGAGCCTTGAGGACCTCACGGTTCTCGGACCGGGCATCGTTGGGGCTCCAAGCGGTCAACATATTATTTTGTGCGGGCGCGTTTTGGACCGCCACGGCAATCTGGCCAATGGGGTTCTAATGGAGTTCTGGCAGGCGAATGCAAAGGGCATCTACAACTCGCCTGCTAATTCGGGGCATCCAGATCTTGATCCTTGGTTCAACGGCTATGGCCGCTTGCGCAGCGCCAGCGGAGAGTATAAGTTCTGTACCATCATGCCAGGCGCGTCTGATAATCGTGCGCCTAACATCACCATTACACTGTTTTCCGACGGTATCAGCCGCATTGTTACGCAGGTTTTCTTTGAGGGTCATAGGGCCAATGAGACTGACCCTGTGCTGAAGTCTTTGGACACTGACGATCAAGCGCGCCTTATTGCGCGCCACGGTGGGCAGACGGACGATGGGGCCGAAATTTACCTTTTAGATATCGTTATGGCTGGGGCAAATGAGACGCCCTTCTTTGACGATTTTGAGAGTTGAAAGGACAAGCGAGATGACCCAATTTGGACGCCAACTTGGCATTGGCCCAACTGACAACACCTCAGACCAGCGGACTCCACGCAAACCTCTGCGCCTGATCCCAAGCGTGGCGAGAGAGAGCTTTGTTCCCGTTGTGCCAGCCCGCTATGTCATGCGGACCCATGAGTGGGACATGACCCGCATCGCCCCCGGTCGTCCCCGTGGCGATGGAACGCCGATCGAGGTGAAAGGAACGCTGCGAAATGAAAACGGAACGCCCATCCGTGATGCGCTTATCGAAATTTGGAATGCTAATCACCATGGCCGGTATCGCCATGTTGAGGACGCCTCTGGGCTGAAGTTAGATGAAAACTTTTTTGGGATGGGTCGCGTGGTAACTGATGAAGACGGGAATTACCGCTTTTGGACCATTAGTCCCGGAGCTTATCTGGCGCGGCCAGACATTGGACGCTGGCGGCCCAAGCATATTCACCTCTCGGTCAGCGGTGGCTCTGCGCGGCTGATTACACAAATGTATTTTCCCGACGAGCCCAATAATGCATC
>CAXFCV010000316.1:0-7956 GCA_964000975.1 uncultured Rhodospirillaceae bacterium
AGGACGCAGACTACCTTTGGATTCTTGATCCGATCGACGGCACAAAAAACTTTGTCAGCGGATCCCATCAGTTCGGCACCCTAATAAGCCTTTTAATGGATGGGGCCCCGATATTGGGCATCATAAACCAGCCAGTTCTCGGGGAACGCTGGTTTGGCCTTGCCGGTGAGACCACGACATTAAATGGCCAACCAATAGAGACACGCGCCTGTTCCACGTTGACGGACGCTTGGATGTATTCGACGAAT
Source organism: uncultured Rhodospirillaceae bacterium (assembly GCA_964000975.1). GTDB lineage: Bacteria > Pseudomonadota > Alphaproteobacteria > Rhodospirillales > UBA2165 > TMED167. The sequence goes on from CAXFCV010000316.1 coordinate 249, forward strand.
CCTGCAATGTTTCAAGGTTCGGCCGAACGCGCCTTCAAGTCCCTTTCAGGATGCGTGAAACACGCGCTTTTTGGAACGGATTGTATCGGTTTTGGACTGTTGGCGGCGGGCTATACGGACATCATATGCGAAGCGGATATGAACCCTTGGGATTACATGGCTCTCATTCCTATTGTCGAGGGCGCGGGTGGTGTGATTAGCGACTGGCACGGCGATCCTCTTACCTTGACGTCGGACGGAACTGTGCTGGCGGCTGGGGATCCACGAGTGCATACCCTGGCAATTGACGCTTTGGTAGCTGCCTAATTCTGTTGCAAGGCGTCAATTCATGGTGGCAAGAGAGGTCTAATACATAGATTTAATGAGCCGAAGACTTGATCGTGTCGCCCATTAGACCACTATAAGAGAAACCAAGTCCGTAAGCTGGTGCATTGGGAGAGTAGAAAATGCCTTTTAAATCAGGTCTTGTGTTAACCGCGTTGATCTTAGGGGCCAGCGCGCTGCCCGTTTTTGCGCAGTCCTCTGGTGTTGCACCCACGCATGGCGTGGCAATGCACGGAGACCCAAAATACGGTCCGGATTTTAAACATTTTGACTATGTTAACCCCAGTGCGCCCAAAGGTGGTGTTATCCGCCAGGGTGTGGATCGCGGCACGTTTAACACGTTTAATCCATATACTTTGAAAGGCGACCCGGCAGCGGGCCTTGCCTTTTTATACGAGTCACTCATGACCAGCCCGCAAGACGAGGCCTTCTCGGAATACGGCCTCATTGCCGAGAGTATCGAAATGCCCGAGGATCGGTCCTGGGTTATCTTCACGCTCCGACCCGGCGCCCGCTGGCATGATGGTAAGCCGATCACAGTTGAGGATGTTATTTGGAGTTTGGAGACGCTGCGAAAGAAAGGCCGACCATTTTATCGCTATTATTACAAGGACGTGGTCAAATCTGAGAAGCTCAATACGCACCGCGTGAAGTTTACTTTCTCGGAAACGGAGAACAGGGAACTCCCGTTGATCATGGGACAATTGCCTGTCCTTCCTAAACATTATTGGAAAACACGAGATTTCAGCGCGACCACCTTGGTTCCGCCACTTGGTAGCGGGCCATATAAAATAAAGTCATTCGTGGATGGGCGCAGCATCACATACGAACGCGTTAAAGATTATTGGGGCAAAAGCCTGCCCGTGAATGTCGGGCGCTATAACGCGGATAAAATACAGTATGAATATTACCGCGATGCGACGGTCTCTCTCGAAGCTTTCAAGTCCGGGGAGTACGATTTCAGATTGGAGAACACCTCCAAGGTCTGGGCTACCGGGTATGATTCACCAGCCTTCCGTCGAGGTCTATATAAGACCAGTGAAATTCGTCATGAGAGCCCAACTGGGATGCAGGGGTTCGTGTTTAATACCCGCAAACAAATATTCAGGGACCCGCGTGTGCGTCAGGCCTTGTCCTACGCCTTTGATTTTGAGTGGACCAATGAAAACCTGTTTTATGGCCAGTATACCAGAACAATGAGTTTCTTCTCCAATTCAGAGTTGGCGTCGAGCAATACACCTTCCAAAAAAGAGTTAGAGATTTTAAATCCGCTAAAAGGTCAGGTGCCGCCCGAAGTCTTCACTAAAACCTATTCGCCCCCCAGCACTGATGGAACAGGCCGCATCCGCAAACAACTCCGTCAAGCTCGTGGGCTCTTAAAACAGGCAGGATGGAGCGTGAAAAACGGGAAGCTTTTAAACGTAAAGGGAGCGTCCTTTAAATTTGAGATTCTTCTTATTTCACCGGCTTTTGAACGTATCGTACTGCCATTCGCCCGCAATCTTAAACGCCTCGGAATCGAGGTCAGTGTGCGCACTGTGGATACTGCGCAGTATCGAAGGCGTCTCGACGGATATGATTTCGATATGGTGGTGTCGACCTTCGGCCAATCTCTGTCACCCGGGAACGAACAGCGGGCCTTTTGGGGCAGTGATGCTGCTGAACGGAGTGGTAGCCGCAACTTGGCGGGGATCAAAAATCAGGCCATTGATAAACTGATAGATCTAATCATTTCGGCACCTGACCGGCAAAGCCTGATCACCAGAACACGGGCCTTGGACCGAGTGCTGCTTTGGAATCACTATGTGATCCCGCAGTGGCACCTACAAAATTTCAGGGTTGCCTATTGGGATAAGTTTGGCCGCCCGGCCAAGACGCCAAAATATGGCTTAGCTTTTAATTCGTGGTGGGTAGACGGTGCCAAATCGGCCAATTTATCTTCCAAGTTGGCCGGATCTGGAAATGACAAAAAATAGTGAGGACTGCGCGCAGGGCGCCATGCGCTCGCTTATTTGCACATACGCCAGAGGCAGGTGTTTCCATGATGGTATCCCGCCCGGTGTGTTTGAAACGGATTTAACCCGGTGTTGACGTATATCATTCGACGGCTGTTATTAATCCCGGTCGTTCTTTTAGGGATCATGGTTGTCAACTTCTTTATTATACAAATCGCGCCGGGCGGCCCGGTGGAGCAAGCGATTTCTCAAATTGATGGTACCGCTGTTGATGCGACGGCTCGTATCAGTGGAAACAGCCAGGGCGAGGCCGGACAACAACGCGGTCAATCAAGTCCTACTGCGGGTCAAACCAGCGGGACCGGCAGTTACCGCGGCGCCCGAGGCTTGGATCCGAACCTTATCAAAGAGATCGAGATGCAGTTTGGCTTTGATAAACCGCTACACGTCCGCTTTTGGATTATGTTGAAGAATTTTCTGGTGTTTGATTTTGGGGAGAGCTTCTTTCAATCCAAATCGGTAGTAGATTTGGTAATCGAAAAGCTGCCAGTCTCTATCTCACTCGGCCTTTGGACGACAGTGCTGGTCTATCTCATATCCATACCTCTAGGTATTGCCAAAGCAGTCCGAGATGGACAATCGTTTGATATTTGGACTAGTGCTGTGATTATTTTTGGCAACGCCATTCCGGGATTCCTGTTTGCCATCCTGCTCGTTGTTTTATTTGCCGGCGGCAGCTTTTGGGATATTTTCCCGCTTCGGGGCATCGTCTCCCCGAACTGGGATGAGTTGAGCCTGTTTGGCAAAATTACCGACTACTTGTGGCATATGGTGCTACCCATCACCGCCCTAGTCATAGGGGGATTCGCAGCGCTCTCTATGCTAACCAAAAATTCATTCCTCGAGGAAATTAACAAACAATATGTATTGACCGCCCGCGCCAAGGGGCTTGACGAGCGGCGCGTGCTCTACGGTCACGTATTTCGGAATGCAATGATCATTGTCATTGCTGGCTTTCCGAGCGCCTTTATCGGCATTCTGTTTACCGGCTCCCTGCTAATCGAGATAATTTTCTCTCTGGACGGCCTTGGCTTACTCGGTTTTGAGGCCGTCATTAATCGTGATTACCCCATCGTATTCGCTACGCTTTATGTTTTTAGTCTTCTAGGTCTACTTATGAACATAGTCGGTGATCTCATGTATAACATCGTAGACCCCCGAATAGACTTTGAGAGCCGTGAGGTCTAAATGATGAATGATCGGGTTCTTGGCCTGCGCATTACTCCCATCAACACGCGCCGGCTAGAAAACTTTAAGGCCAACCGGCGTGGCTATTGGTCTCTCTGGATTTTTTTTGTTATTTTCATTTTGTCGTTATTCGCCGAATTTATTGCTAATGATAAGCCGCTCTTGATCAGATATGATGGCCATTTTTTTACGCCCGTTTTTGTGAGTTATCCGGAAACTGTCTTTGGTGGTGATTTTGAAACCCAGGCTGAGTATGCAGACCCCGAAGTACAGGAACTGATTAGAGAGAAGGGCTGGATGCTATGGCCGCCCGTCCGATATAGCTATGACACTATCGTTTTTGATCTGCCCACGCCTGCGCCATCTCCGCCGACGCTGCAAAACTGGCTCGGAACAGATGATCAAGGCCGGGATGTGGTGGCCAGGCTAATCTACGGATTTCGCATCTCCGTGGTGTTTGGCATCGTTCTGACGTTTTTTAGCACGGTCATTGGAATTTCCGCGGGCGCTTGGCAGGGTTACTTCGGCGGCAAAGTGGATCTGTTTTTCCAGCGTTTCATGGAAATATGGAGTGGCCTTCCACTGCTCTTTATGCTCATCATTCTCTCAAGTTTCTTTATTCCAGGTTTTTTTACACTACTATTTATTATGTTGCTGTTCAGTTGGATGGGGCTCGTGGGAGTGGTCAGGGCCGAATTTTTGCGCGGGCGAAATTTCACCTATATTTTAGCAGCTCGGGCGCTTGGAGTTTCCAATCGCACCATCATGTTCAAACATCTATTACCCAACGCCATGGTGGCCACCATTACCTTTTTGCCTTTTAACCTGTCCGGAGCCATCGTGGTTTTGACGTCTTTGGATTTTATTGGATTTGGTTTGCCGCCCGGGTCCGCTTCGTTGGGTGAGCTTTTGAACCAGGGCAAGGCTAATTTGCAGGCTCCGTGGCTCGGCATTTCAACTTTTATTCTTATGTCTGCTATGTTGTCGCTGCTGGTTTTTATCGGTGAGGCGGTGCGTGATGCTCTCGACCCCCGGAAGACTTTCCGAGCCTAATCATGGCCAAACTTCTCTCCATTAAAGATTTATCAGTCAGCTTTGGCCACGGGACAGGCGAAGTAAAGGCAGTCAAGAATATTTCTATGGATATCGAAAAAGGTCAGACGGTGGCCCTGGTGGGTGAGTCCGGCTCCGGTAAATCGGTCTCTGCTCTCTCTGTCATGCGATTGTTGCCCTATCCCTTGGCGCATCATCCCAGCGGCAGCATCATGTTTGACGGCGCCGAAATCATGGATGCCAGCGAGCCCAAAATGCGCGACTTGCGGGGTAACCGTATCTCAATGATATTTCAGGAACCGCTCAACTCCCTGAACCCACTTCATAGCTTGAAAAAACAAATTTCCGAGGTCCTGCATCTCCACAAACGCCTGAGCCCGTGGGATGCGCACGCGCGGGTAGAGGAATTGCTGGACCTGGTCGGGATGCCTGATGCCAAACAACGGCTTCAGGCCCTCCCCTATCAATTTTCAGGCGGTCAGCAACAGCGGATCATGATTGCGATGGCTCTTGCCAATGAACCCCAACTTCTGATCGCCGACGAGCCCACCACCGCCCTTGATGTTACCGTGCAGGCTCAGGTGCTGAAGCTTTTGAGAGAACTCACCGCAAAATTAGACATGGGGCTTTTGCTTATAACTCATGATCTCGGCATCGTCCGCCGCATGGCCGATCATGTGTATGTCATGAGAGACGGTAACATAGTCGAAGAAAATGAGACCGCGGCGCTCTTTGCTGCACCCGGGCATCCCTACACCCAAAATCTGCTCGCGGCGGAGCCCTCGGGCGGGCCACATGCTGTGCCTGCAGATGCCAAAGAGGTGCTCACCGGAGACGATATCAGAGTATGGTTTCCCATCAAGAAAGGCATCATCCGCCGCACCGTGGGTCACATCAAGGCAGTTGACGGCATTACACTTAAAATGCGGGAAGGCCATACGCTTGGTGTGGTGGGAGAGTCGGGCTCCGGTAAATCCACCTTGGGACGGGCGCTTTTGCGCCTGGAGACTAGCACTGGCGATATTCGGTTCCAGGGCTGCGACCTTCAAAAACTTGGCTGGAAGGACATGCGGCCGCTGCGCCGAGAAATGCAAATCGTCTTTCAGGATCCCTTTAGCTCCATGAGTCCGCGTCTCTCTGTATTCCAAATCATCGAAGAAGGCCTCATCGTTCACGGCTTGGGCCAAAATCATGATGAACGGCGGGCTTTGGTGGTGAGGGCTCTAGAAGAAGTCGGGTTAGATCCCGTTAACATGGATCGCTACCCCCACGAATTTTCTGGTGGCCAGCGTCAGCGTATTTGTGTTGCCCGAGCGCTAGTACTGAAACCTAAAATGATGGTGCTGGACGAGCCGACTTCAGCGCTCGACATGTCTGTACAGGCGCAGATCGTCGATCTCCTGCGTGACCTGCAAAAGAGACATAATCTAGCCTATCTCTTTATCAGCCACGATCTTAAAGTTGTACGCGCCTTGGCCCATGACCTAATTGTGATCCGAAATGGTGTTGTGGTGGAACATGGATCTGCGAGTGACGTCTTTAGAAATCCTAAAGAAGCTTATACCCAAGCTCTTATGAAAGCGGCGTTTAATATCGAAGCACACGAACCAGATGTGTTGGCACAGTAGCCTTTAAAGGGGCCAAAATTCGGGAAAGTTATAGGCAATGGAGAGTAAAAAGGCGCCCAATATAACCCGGTAGATCACAAAGGGCGTAAAGCTCGCACGTTTAAGCCAAACCATCAAAAATGTGATAGCGACCAGAGCAAAACCGAAGGACATGGCCCCTGCTGTTAGCGCGTCTCTCAATAATACGTCGTTGCCACTTTTGTAAAGTTCTAGGCCCTTGAGGGCCCCTGCCGCAGCGATCACCGGTATGGATAGAAGGAGTGAGAAACGCGCTGCATCTTGACGTTCCACGCCCTGGAAGCGGGCTGCTGTCATGGTAATGCCGGCCCTGCTGGTCCCGGGAATGAGCGCTAAAATTTGAGATAAGCCGATTACAAAAGCACCCAGAAACGTTATATGTTCCACGCTCCGGATCGTCATGTTGAGTTTGTCCGCGAGGAAGAGAAGAACCCCAAAGCCGAGAGTAGTCCAGCCGATGACTTCGACGGAACGGAAGGCGTTCTCAAAATATGTGTTCATCAGATAACCAGCTATAACGACTGGAAGCGTGGCAATGACAAGTTTCCATACCAGCCAGAACTCCGGATCCAGGCGCCGACGGGTCGAGATTTGTTTAAAACTCCGGAACATGGCCCCCGTCATGGCAGCAATATCCTGATAGAAATATAACATGACAGCCAGGAGCGTGCCGACATGCACAGCCACGTCCATAAGTAATCCTTGATCGGGCCAGTTCGTAAATTTGGGCACGAGAACCAGATGCCCTGAGGATGAAATGGGGAGGAACTCTGTGATCCCTTGAACGGCGGCTAGAACAAATAGCTGAAAAAGTGGCACAAAATATTCCTTCAAGAGGTGCCGGTAATAATCAACCGGTTATTTCCCACCACATTTGCTCGGCTTTGCTAAGAAATGTTTAAAGATCTGCAATTGCTTATGGCCCTAAGCAAATTTCATATTTGTTTCTGGCCAGTAAATTCCAGTATAACGGGTGTCAAATGCGTACCCTTTATCATGTTTGGCTCAATCCATTCTCCCGCAAAGTCCGCATCATGCTTGCGGAAAAGAAACTGGACTTCGCCATGGAAGTGGAGCCAGTCTGGGAGCGCCGAACGGAATTCCTAGCACTTAACCCTGCCGGCGAAGTGCCGGTGCTTGTGGAGCCCGACAACACCGTACTTTCTGACTCTTCAGCAATCTGCGAATATCTCGAAGAACAGGCGCCAGAGCCCAACTTGATGGGGGGCAAACCTTATGAAAAGGCCGAAGTCCGGCGTCTGGTCGCTTGGTTCGACCGAAAGTTCCATCAGGAAGTCACGGACATGCTGGTGAGTGAAAAAGTAATGAAACGATTCTTAGGTCTCGGAGAACCGGACTCTCGGATCATCCGTGCTGCTCAGCAAAATATCCACACTCACTTGGACTATATCACGTTTCTCACGGACCGCCGTCATTGGCTCGCGGGCGAGGTGATGACCCTAGCTGATATTGCAGCGGCGG
>CAXFCV010000317.1:0-3847 GCA_964000975.1 uncultured Rhodospirillaceae bacterium
ATTTGGGAAGGGTTTTTGAGACAGAGTTGGCCGTGAAGGCGGATGCAACAGCAACGTTGAAGGCCCTGTTGGCCTCCTCTGCGCCGGATGTCCCTACTAGCCGAGCGGATTGGATCAGTAAGGTTCATGCGCTGTCGGCGGATCGCATGACCTGGGATTGGGTAAATTCCAGCGACGGCGTTGTGTTTGGAAATGTCGTCTCGCACCTGATTGAAGTGATGGATGACGATGCTGTTACTGCGATGGATGCTGGTAATTTCGCGACCTGGGTGCAGCGGCTTTTTCCCTACAAAACAACTAACGTTCAAATGGCGACTAACGCCGGTGCGATGGGGATGGGGGTTCCATCAGCCATCGCCTCGGCGCTCAGGGATCCGGGGCGGCAAGTCGTGTGTTTTGCCGGTGATGGTGGGTTTTTGATGACAGGCAATGAGATAGTTGCGGCTGTAGAGCGCAATTTACCCATCCGGTTTATCGTGTCAAATAACGCAAGCTTCGGAACGATTCGGTTGTATCAGGAACGCAATCATCCAGACCGATCGTTGGCAACAAACCTTTTTAATCCGGATTTTGCGTTATTGGCAGAGGCCTACGGGTTGAGCGGTTTCAAAATAGAGACAAACGATGACATTAAACCGGTCATCGCCGGGGCTTTCGCTATCGACGGTCCTTCACTTATAGAAGTGAAAACCAGCCTGGAGTACATTTCTGCCTTCACAACCATCAGTCAGATTAGGTCCGCCGAAACTACTGCTAGCTAAAAGTTTGGTGGTTTAATAGCGATGCGGGCGCTTGCAAATTTTTGGATCAAGACGGTCTGGGAGAGCGTTGGCATGTAAAAATCTTGTCATCTAAAAGTTGGATAAATCAGTAATGGGGGAGTGTATTTATGACGATTGAAACGGTTGCGGTGATCAGTCCGGGGGATATGGGGCATGTGGTCGGCAAGGTTATCAGGGACAAGGGATTCCGTGTGATCACCAGCCTGTCGAATCGAAGCGCACTAAGCTGCGCCCGTGCGGCGCGGTCGGGTATGGAAGATGTAGAAAGTTTGCGCGCGGTCCTCCAAGAGGCCGGCGCTGTGCTGTCGATTATGCCGCCAGAGCGCGCACTTTCATTTGCTGAAGCCGCCGCCGGTGAAGTGTCCAAAGATGACCTGCCCATCTTTGCTGATTGCAATGCAATCTCCCCCGCGACCACGCATAAAATGCGGGATGTGGTCGAAGCCTCGGGCATGGAATTTGTCAAAATAGGTATCGTAGGGCCGCCGCCGGGGCGTGGGGGTGTCAAGACCCGTTTCTATGCGGCTGGACCTGCAATGGATGCCCTCGCCTTTTTGGATGGTGACGGAGTAGAATACAAACGTCTTGGCACGGACTGGGGTCAGGCCGCCGCAATCAAGATGTGTTATGCCGCCCTGACTAAAGGGACGATGACATTGCACACGGCGGTCCTGACCACGGCGGAGCTTCTTGGTGTCAGCGACGTGCTTCATCACGAATTATCGACCAGCCAGGCCTTCCACTGGGACCTCATGAACAGACGAGTGCCGTTTTACCCGGCGGATGCTGGCCGTTGGGCTGGGGAAATGGATGAAATTTCGAAAACGTTCGTCAATGCGGGTATGACGGGTGACCTCCACAAAGGGGCGGCCGAAGTTTTTCGCATGCTGGACAAAACACCCATGGCCGCTGAGACGCGCGAGAATGTGGATAAAAGCCGAACGCTGGAGCAGGCGATTGCCATTTACGCCGAGACGGTGAAGCGCGGGAAAAAACCCCTTGGCTCCTAACTGCCTCTCGGCAGGTCAAACAAGCCGTGCTCCAGGCTCTCTATAAAAGCTAGCATGTCGTCACTCGTGACAACGTCAGCATATTTAGCATGCAAGTCGAGGAGCGACACCGCGTGAGAGATATCTGCTCGGTCAAAGCATGCATCTTCAACAACGGCTACCCGATAGTTGTTACTGAACCCATCGACTGTCGTTGCACGAACACACCCTGATGTCGTGGTGCCGGCGACAATAAGAGTGTCTGCTTTAAGAAGCTGCAGGTAACTTTGAAGGGGTGCTTCATGGAACCCGCTGGGTTTTTGTTTCCAGATGACAATATCCTGGGGTCCCGGCGCGATCTCATCCATGATGTCATTGCCGTCCCGATTTGTTGGTGGCGGTTCAACAGGAGTGTGCTGGCTGCCTTCTTCGCGGGGATTCTTCCATGTCCAACTGCCTCGGTCCCATTTATCATCCCGTGCGTAGCCCGTTGTGTAGATTACGGGCACCCCCTTAGTATGTGCTGCATTAATGAGCCGCCGGATTATGGGGAGAGCATCCCAAGCAGCTTCACCGCACGATAATTTCCAACGTTTTACCGAGTCGAGAATTGGCTCTCTTTTGTCGCCGCAAAAAGCGTAACTGACATCAATTACGAGCAGGACCGGACGGTCGCCTAAGCCAGCCTTGGCGCCAAATCCCGCAGCGTCGAAAACGCCCTGATCCCGGTCTGATATGTACGGGGTCCACGGACGATTTGTATCACTCATGCAATGTCTCCCAATGATGCATAGATTTTTTTTAGTATCATAATTAGAATAATAAACTGGACAGCACCCTTGTCACGCGCGATTTATAGAACAGATCAATCGGGCTAAGAATTCGGAGGTTTGGTAAAATGGATTTAACTGGCGAATATCGAATACCAGCAACCCGCGAGAAAGTTTGGGCGGCTCTCAACGATGATGAGGTGTTGAAGCAGTGCATTGAAGGTTGCGAGGAATTAAAAAAAGAGTCGGACACCGAATTCTCCGCTCGTGTGACGGCAAAAGTTGGCCCAGTCAAAGCCAAGTTTTCTGGAAAGGTTACCCTATCGGAATTGGATCCGCCCAACGGTTATACTATCTCGGGTGAAGGACAAGGGGGCGTGGCAGGTTTTGCCAAAGGCGGCGCCACTGTAAAACTGACCGAAGACGGTGCTGATACGATCTTAAATTACGCAGCCAAAGCAGAGGTTGGGGGTAAGCTCGCCAGTGTTGGCAGCCGCCTTATAGAAGGGGTCGCAAAAAAGACCGCGGACGATTTTTTTGGCAAGTTTAGCGGCATCGTGGGGGGCGTCGCGGCGGAGACAGTAGCAGCCGAAACCGATCCCATGGCGGATCAATCGGCCAATGAGGCAGCAGTGGCGCCGAAAGCCTCCGAGGGAAGTGGTATTCCTGCTATTTGGTGGGGTGTAGGTATCGTAATTGTTGGGGCCATCCTGCTGTTTGCCGCCAGTGGTTAGATCACCAAGCGGTCTATTTTGCACACATCCGTAAAACGTCATAGGTCTCTGTTTTTCATTGATTAGAAAGCTGTTTCTTTTGTTTACCTGAAGAAACTCCTTGATTTTTCTTGGCATTTTTTGTACCCAACGATTGCGGCGTGGATTGCCAAACAGGAATTCACCGTTAACCGTAGCTAGTCCTTTGGGATGGCACACACCATAGTTATATTGCTTCGACAGGAGGATTTAACATCGATGAAAATATCTCACATTAGTCCCGTTTAGGCATTACAAACCGGGCGGATGCAAATGGCCTTTTTACAATCTGATTTGCACATTGTGAACCGGTCATCAAATTTGCCCGTATTAATGGTATAAAGCGGCCGCTTTGTAAGCCGTTGCATAACTGGCGGGAGAATATAAATGACAGTTGCAACTTTACCAATCCTCTCGGGTGACAGTGGATTGTCGCGTTATTTAAATGAAATAAAGCAGTTCCCAATCTTGAGTGCGGAAGAGGAATTCATGCTTGCTAAGAGCTATACAGAGCATGGAGAGTCTGAAGCAGCACACAAGTTGGTGACGAGCCA
>CAXFCV010000318.1:0-3943 GCA_964000975.1 uncultured Rhodospirillaceae bacterium
AGCCGTTTCTTAATAACTTATTTAGAGATCCTGCCATCATCAGCCTGCCATCGATACTCAGGGTGCCATTGGCGAAATTCATTTCCATTAGGCGAGCACCGATTGCGCGGAAAATATACAATCATCTTGGCGGAAGCTCGCCGCTTTTGCGGCTTACGCAGGAACAGGCCGTTGCACTAGGAAAAGCATTGGATGAACAGGACCCACAACACTGCTATAGGGTTTTTATTTCCATGCGGTATTGGCACCCTCTTAGCGAAGAGACGGTATCAGCTGTTCAATCGTTTGATCCCGATGAAATTTTGCTGCTCCCGCTCTATCCGCAATATTCGACAGCGACTTCGGGCTCATCTTTCATTGATTGGGAAAAGTCAGCAGCAAAATTAGGACTCGTAAAACCGACCTATACCCTGTGTTGTTATCCAGTTGATGAAAACTGGGCCACGGCCCAGTCCGATCTTCTTCGTGTCCAAATTGATGCGCTCGAGAACGAACAAAAATACCGTGTTCTTTTCTCAGCACACGGTTTACCTAAAAAGATTGTAGATCGGGGAGATCCCTATCAATGGCAAGTGGAACGATCCGCCGAGGCCATCGCGAAAGTGGCAGACCTTACAGAAGAGGCTTGGACGGTATGTTACCAAAGCAGGGTCGGACCATTGGAATGGATTGGACCCTCTCTCGATGATGAACTTAAACGCGCAGCGACGGACGGCGTTGCGGTCATTTTGCTTCCGATTGCTTTTGTTTCCGAGCACTCAGAGACGTTGGTAGAATTAGATATCGAATATAAGGAGATCGCTAAGGAACTCGGTATTGCGTCGTACAAGCGTGTGCCAGCATTGGGCACTCACCCTGATTTTATATGCGGTCTGAGGGATCTATCGCTAAAAGCGTTCCGGAATAAGATCAATTTCGGCCCGCCAGAAAATACGCGGTTCTGTCCTCAAAAGGCTGAAAAATGCCAATGTGCGTTATACCAGAATTTAACCAGGAATTCTCAGTATGATTGAACTTCCTGCGACAGCTTATCTTTGGATCAAGGCATTACATATTGTTGCAGTCATCGCATGGATGGCTGGAATGCTATACCTGCCTCGGCTGTTTGTATATCATTGCGGCGCGGAACCCGGTTCTAAGCAATCAGAAGACTTTAAGATCATGGAGCGCAAATTATTGCGAGGGATCATCACTCCGGCGATGATTATCACGTTCATCTTAGGTGGTATTTTACTTGGTAACTTAGATCGCGATTCCTGGTATGAGGGCTGGCTTCATGCGAAATTGGTATTTGTTATAATTCTGTTGGTATATCATGGCCTAATGTCCCGATGGCGGAAGGATTTTGAGGCCGACAAAAATAAGAGGCCGGCCAAATTCTATCGATGGATGAACGAGGTCCCTGCCGTTTTGATGTTTGGGATAATTATTTTCGTCGTCGTTAGACCCTTTTAAATCGGTAGCCGTATATTTACTATGTGTCAGACGCAAACGGATAATTTCTCATCTCTCAGTGTTTATAATTGACAGATCTACGCTAGTTTTGTATGGTCTACAACGTAGGCGATTCCGACCTCGACTCGCTTTTATAAAATTCAACCACATATCCCGAAGAGAGACATCAAGAAAACCCATCGCTTTTTTCGTGGGTGCCCTATAGAAGGTCTGTTCTTGACCCAATACGCCACCTTCCCTGCATCGTCTTTGACTTGTGACACGCCATGAACCTTCAAGAACTTAAACAGAAAACGCCCACTGATCTTTTGCAATTCGCGGAAGATTTGGAAATCGAAAATGCCAGCACGCTCCGTAAACAAGACATGTTGTTCGCTATTCTGAAGCAACTCTCTGCAAACGACGTGACTATTACGGGTACCGGGGTATTAGAAGTTTTGCAAGATGGTTTCGGATTTCTCCGTTCACCCGAGGCGAATTATCTGCCGGGACCGGACGATATCTACGTATCTCCAAGTCAAGTGCGGCGTTTTGGTCTTAGGACGGGCGACACGGTAGAAGGCCAAATACGCGCCCCCAAAGACGGCGAACGCTATTTTGCATTACTCAAGGTGACGAACATTAATTTTGGGGATCCTCAAGATGTCCGGCATCGGATTAACTTCGATAACCTGACACCACTCTATCCTGAAGAGCGGATTGTTATGGAAATTGAAGATCAAAAAGATGATCCGACCTCTCGCGTGCTGGACCTCATTACGCCGATTGGGAAAGGCCAACGTGCACTGATCGTGGCGCCACCCCGGACGGGCAAAACGGTTATGCTCCAAAACATTGCCCACTCCATAGCCGCTAATCACCCTGAATGTTATCTGATCGTCCTACTCATTGATGAACGGCCCGAGGAAGTGACGGACATGGACCGGTCGGTCAAAGGAGAAGTGGTGAGCTCGACATTTGATGAGCCTGCCGCCCGACACGTTCAAGTGGCAGAGATGGTTATCGAAAAAGCCAAACGTTTGGTCGAGCATAAACGCGACGTAATTATTTTGCTCGATTCTATCACACGCTTGGCGCGCGCTTATAATACTGTGGTGCCGTCATCGGGAAAGGTGTTGACCGGTGGTGTTGATGCCAATGCACTTCAACGGCCCAAAAGGTTTTTCGGTGCTGCCCGGAACATAGAGGAAGGCGGCTCTCTTACCATCATCTCGACAGCTCTCATCGATACAGGCTCCCGCATGGATGAAGTGATCTTTGAAGAATTTAAGGGTACTGGTAATTCTGAGATTATTCTTGATCGTAAGCTGACGGACAAAAGAACCTGGCCGTCCATGGACATCACCCGATCTGGTACACGGAAAGAGGAACTCCTCGTTGACAAAGGTACCCTGTCGAAAATGTGGGTGCTACGCCGCATCCTCAATCCGATGGGCGTGGTTGACTCCATGGAGTTCCTTATTGATAAGCTCAAGGACTCCAAGAGTAACGATGATTTCTTCGATTCTATGAACACGTAAACCGACAGTCTCCGCAACAGGGCTCCGGCAATGATGTCGGCATGCCTAGCCGCGAACAAGCGGTTGTCAGACCCAGGAACCAACCGATATTTCCATTTGCGTAGGGGGCCACGGTTAGGCGCATGGTTCAGGGCTCCAAACGGCGTGCGCTAGACGGTGAGAACCGTTGATCCCGTGGTTCGACGACTTTCCAGCGCCCGATGCGCGTCGGCCGTTTCTGAGAGCGGGAAGGTCTGACCAATTTCAATCTTCACATGTCCGTCGCCAACGACATTGAATAAGGCGTCGGCTGCCGCATCTCGTTGGCTAAGGTTGCTTGTGTAGTGCATAAGCGTTGGTCGGCTGAGGGTGACGGAGCCTTTCTGCATCAGCAGGAGCGGCTCAACGGGCGGGACGGGGCCGGACGCGTTCCCAAAAGTCACCATGTTGCCAAAGTTCTGGAGACTGTCTAAGGATCCCTCAAAAGTATCTTTACCGATAGAATCGTACACTACAGGTACACCTCTACCGTTTGTGATTTCCAAAACTTTCTCGGTAAAGTTTTCTGTCGTGTAGTTGATGGTGTGATGGCAACCATTGGCGCGCGCCTTATGCGCTTTTTCATCGGTGCCTACGGTGCCAATCACGGTAGCGCCCAAATAGTTGGCCCACTGGCACATGATGGTGCCGACACCCCCGGCGGCAGCATGAATGAGGATGGTTTCGCCCGCCTGTACGGCATGGCATTTGAACATCAGCATATGAACGGTCATGCCCTTGAGCATCATGGCAGCAGCGGCATGATCATCGACATTGTCGGGGAGTGCGACGATTGCGGATGCCGGCATGATACGGGCTTCCGCGTAAGATCCCCGTTCGCCACCCGCGTAAGTCACTCGTTGACCAACAGTAAATTTGTCTACGCCCGTGCCAACGGCTTCGACGACCCCAGCTCCTTCGGATCCAAGAGTGGTGGGCAGATCCATGGG
>CAXFCV010000319.1:0-3979 GCA_964000975.1 uncultured Rhodospirillaceae bacterium
AGAACATCAGGTACTTATGGTGCCGTTTTTGGCGTTTTTCTGGCACAGAAACTGGCTGGGAAGCCTTTCACTGTTGTCGGCGACGGCACGCAGACGCGCGATTTTACCTATGTCGGCGATATTGCCGATGCTCTTTTGTGCTCGGCAGAGTCCGACGTTTCGGGCGAAATTCTCAATGTCGGCAGCGATAACACCTATAGTATCAACCGACTTGTCGAATTACTTGGTGGCGAGATAGAATATATTCCTAAACGGCCGGGCGAGCCGGATTGCACGTATGCTGACATTTCCAAAATAAAAAGAATGCTAAATTGGCGCCCAGAGACAAATCTTGAAGACGGTGTCCGCATCATGCTGGAAAATATTGAATATTGGAGCGATGCACCAGTTTGGAATAAAGACTCGATTGCGGATGCTACTAAAGATTGGTTTGAGTATTTGTCATGAAAGACCATACAAACCCTAACCGTCCCCAGATGGCCTATAAAATATTGGGACTAGACGAATTATCCGATGCAATCGCTAGGCTCCAGCAGGCAGGGCACACAGTCGTTCATTGCCACGGCGTCTTTGATCTCGTGCACCCTGGTCATATTCGCCACTTGGAGGCGGCGGCGCGCTTAGGCGACAAACTTCTCGTCACCCTGACCGCCGACCGGTTCGTGAACAAGGGGCCAGGCCGACCGGCCTTTAATGCGCAGTTGCGCGCGGAAACATTGGCCGCTCTGGAATGTGTCGCGTTTGTCGGCATCAATGACGCGCCCAATGCGGTCGAATTGATCACGAAACTCCATCCCGATATCTACGCTAAAGGCAACGAATACAAAAATTTTGATGACGATGTCACGGGCATGATTGCCGAGGAGAAAAAAAGTGTCGAGGCACACGGCGGAATTCTCGCCTTCACCGATGAACTAACCATGAGTTCCTCAGAACTCATTAACACCCACTTCCAAGTATTTTCCCCAGAAGCCCAGGATTGGTTGACAGGAATCCGGCAGAAATACTCGATTCCAGACGTCACAAAATATTTGGATGAAATCCGCTCTCTTAATGTTCTGGTTATCGGGGAGGCGATCATCGACGAGTATCGTTTCTGCGAGAGCCTAGGGAAGTCGGCAAAAGATCCCATTCTTGCCTTCAAATATCTGACCGAAGAAACCTATATCGGCGGAAGCCTGGCAATCGCCAACCATGTCGCAGGTTTGTGCGATAATGTGGGTTTGTTGGCCCTTGTCGGGGATGCCGACAACCGCAGCGAATTCATTCGTGATCAACTTATGGAAAATGTCGACTTCCATCCAATCGGGCGGCGCGGTACTCCAACAATTCACAAACGCCGTTACGTAGATAGTCATACTGGGGGAAAATTATTTGAACTCTACGAACTCGACGATGCGCTTCTGGATGGGGAGACAGAGACCCGCTTGCTTGAAGAAATGGATAAAATTATCGACCGCTATGCCGTCGTCATTATGGCCGACTATGGCCATGGCATGATGACACCAGACGCGATTGAACAGCTTATCGACCGGTCCTCTTTTTTGGCCGTCAACACTCAGGCAAACGCCGGAAACCGAGGGTTCAATACAATATCCAAATATGAGCGCGCGGACTATGTTTGTTTGAACGGCGGCGAAGTCCAACTGGAAATGAGGATGAAGCAAACAGGCTTTAAGGACATGATAGGTGACCTACGCAATCAAATCCGGTGTGACCGATACACCGTGACCCGGGGGCGCGCCGGGAGCCTTCATTTTGACCCAACCGATGGATTCGTTGAGGCGCCCGCACTTGCGATTAGAGTGACCGACCGCGTTGGCGCTGGCGATGCTGTACTGGCCGTAACATCACCATTGGTGGCGCAAGACACCCCCTGGGATATTATTGCCTTTTTGACCAACTTGGCCGGAGCGGAAATGGTTGCGGATCTTGGTACATCCCGTTCTATCGACCGCGCTGTTCTTGCCAAGCACGTGGCCTCCATAATGAAATAGGACGGGTTCGATTTATGGGCATGGCAAAGAGAACGGTCCTGGTGACCGGCGGCGCGGGTTATGTGGGCAGCCGGCTTATACCTGCGTTGCTTCTTGCAGGTCACACAGTTCATGTGCTGGATCTCTACATCTTTGGGAACCACATTTTTAACGATCAAAAAGATAATCCAAACCTAAAGGAGTTTCATGGCGATCTGCGGAATGGAGCAGTTGTGGCGGCTGCACTCACGGGCTGCGATGCCGTCATCCATCTTGCCTGTGTCTCCAATGATCCCTCCTTTGAACTCGACCCTGCTTTGGGAAAATCGATCAATTTCGACGCTTTCCGACCGCTGGTCCAGGCCGCAAAACGCGCGGGTGTAAACCGTTTTATCTATGCCTCATCATCCAGTGTTTATGGAATCAAGGACACCGCAAACGTCACCGAAGATTTACCGCTGGAACCATTGACGGACTATTCAAAATATAAAGCTCTTTGTGAACAAATTTTGGAGGAGGAGCGAGAGCCCGGCTTTACCACCCTAACGCTACGGCCAGCAACCGTTTGCGGATATGCGCCCCGATTAAGACTGGACCTCACGGTCAATATTTTGACCAACCATGCCATAAACAATGGTAAAATTACCGTCTTTGGTGGATCTCAAAAACGTCCGAACATACACGTTGACGACATGGTCCAACTTTATGTTAACAGCCTGGGCTATGCCGACAACTTGATCGACGGTATGGTATTCAATGCAGGTTATGAAAACCATCAAGTGATACAAATTGCCGAACTAGTCCGTGGCGTGATCGGCACACGCGTTGCCATTGATGTCGCGGAAACCGACGATTTACGCTCCTATCATATTTCGTCTGAAAGGATAAAAGACCACCTGGGTTTCACACCGAGCCACAGCATAGATCATGCCGTGGAGGATTTAGAGGCGGCGTTCAACAAAGGCCTCGTACCAGACTCACTGACAAATCAAAAATATTATAACGTGAGAGTAATGCAGGCCCTCTCATTGAGCTAATCATCAAAGTCTTTTCGGATAGGTATGCATGTCCACTTCTACATTTATAGTTGGCATTGATTTCGATAACACAATTGCCTGTTACGATCGCCTCTTCATTGAGGTAGGGGCGGAATTGGGAATCCTGAAAAACTCGACAGGTCAATCAAAGAGAGAGGTGCGCGATCGTGTTCGGAAACAGCCACGTGGCGAGGAAATATGGCAACGTATTCAGGCCGAAATCTATGGACCACGTATGCGCTATGCGAGGCTCTATCCCGGTATCAGGGACTTCCTCGAAACATGTTATAACCGGGATGTCGCCGTCTATCTTATCAGCCATAAGACAGAGCATGCCACCTTGGGGAACGGCGATGTTAACCTGAGGACGGAAGCCTTGAATTGGATGAGAACAAAAAAGATCATCACGGCGACGGGTCCGGGACTGCGTCCCGAAAACATTTACTTCGAGCGCACGAGAAAGCAAAAAATCGCTCGTATCTCTGAGCTCGGTTGCACCCATTTCATCGACGACCTGATTGAGGTGCTGGACCATGAGGACTTCCCGACAACGACCGAACGTATCCATTTTGCACCAGGAAACCAGTCGCTAAATGGCCATTCCTACCGAACAATAGCGTCCTGGCATGAAATTAAGGGTGCCCTGTTTAATGACTAACCGCATGGCACTCGGGCTGGAGGAATGCTCCGATGATCTCCGTATTGCGGCTGAATTACTTCTCGGTCGTCGGGCAGACCAGTTCGAACGGATCTCCGGAAGCGGTAACAATAGCATTTACAAAGTCCTTTCCGGCAAGGACATTTTCGCCCTAAAATTTTATCGCCAGGATCCGGAAGACGACCGCGACCGGCTGGGAACAGAGATTGCGGCGCTCCAGTTTATGCAAGCCAACGCCGTTGAAAATGTGCCCACTTCCATTGCCCACGACGTGACCACCAACTCTGCACTCTTCCAATGGATATCAG
>CAXFCV010000320.1:0-1749 GCA_964000975.1 uncultured Rhodospirillaceae bacterium
AATGGCCGGGATCGGTACGCTGGCTCTAACCTCTGAGGGCAATTGTTCTATAAAGTCCAGGGTTTCTGTTATTGCGGGCAGGTCCCGCGATAACAGCGGCGTCATCACATTAACGTTGGGTCGATTATTGAAGCCTTCCCGCTGGGGGAGAGTGACGAATTCTAAAGACAGGCGGCTACCCCTTGCGATGTGGGCGACCGTTTCCAGCACCAGCCGCCCAACCGGGGTATCGGTGACCGGAAAACCAGATGGGAGATGCGACGTCACTGTGCCCAAAAAGACTTGACCCGGTTTCAGCGATAACTTGGAGCGGGAATTCACCATACCCGTGGCGGGGCTTAAAATATCTGTAATTCGGACATCTAGTTTTGATCCAGCTGTTAAGGTGGATGCCAGATGGGAGGGTGTTTTTGTAGCAGACCCCTCTCCATGTCCATGGAAAACCCTTGCGAAACCCTTTTTAATTGATCGTAAAACCTGGCCCCCGGCGTGCAATATTTCATCTGGGAAGGCCGTACTTGCGGGAGCTGTCGACAGGTTGCTTAAATCCTGCGCAGTGTATGCCGTTAAAAGGGTGGCCCGAACAACGACGCCGATTTCGACCTTGACCTGTCCTTCTGCAGAAGTGGAAGACGTCAGTGTCGGGTCCGCTGATCGAGTTGCTGCCAAATCCTGCAGTTTAGACGTTTCAATTTGCGCGGTCCCTGAGGGGGAATTTAGTGTGTTGTCTGTACCGGTCGGGAAATTATTTCTGATTATAAATTGAAGGTGAGGGGACTTCTTTTGCAGAATGAGCTGGAGATAGTTATCCAATTTCAAATCTACCGTACTTTGAAGTAATAGTTTTCCTAGATGGGTATCAATTTCGACTAAGGTGGATTGGGTAGTCTGAGCGGTAACCACGCCGCTCACACTTGCGCCAATCGGTAAACTCGCAATATTGCTCGGTGGATTGTGCGCTACAGCTGTTTGAGGCAGTGAGTTTGTTGAAACAGCTGGTGGCGGTGCTGGTGGAGGAGGAAAAACATCCGTCATATTTTAGCCAGTTAGATTATTGACAATGTTGCCCACGTCAATGGCCGCTTCCGTGTTTGGAAACCGTATCAGTATGGGGCTCTGTGCTCGGATACTATCGCGAACTTTCGGGTCTCTTCTGACTACCCCGGCGAGGGGCGGCGAAAATTTCAGAAAACCTTCGCAGGCTTTCAGGATGGTATTATAGGTCCGTTCTCCCTCCTTGGTGCTGTTGGCCATATTGACGACGACCTTAATGTCCGCATCAGGCTGCTCCATATGCGTTATCTTGATGAATGCGTAGGCGTCGGTGAGCGCCGTCGGTTCGTCAGTAGTTAAAACAAGCACGGTATCAACGTGATTGGCGAGATTTCGTACAGTGCGCTCAACGCCGGCACCCAAATCCAGCACGACACTCTGATACGCGGCAGAGAGAAGTGATAAGTCCTCGCCAAGAGTGTGCAGCCGATTGGCAGATATATTGGCTAAATTTCCCGAGCCTGATCGACCCGCGATAATATCAAAGCCACCCTCGTCGAAAGCTAGGGTCGCTTGGTTTAGAGGCAATTTACCGCTTACAACTGCACCTAAATCATGTTTCGGCATTAGACCCAGTTGGATGTCAACATTGGCCAATCCCAAGTCACCATCAAACAACAAGGTCTTACGGCCTAGATTGGCGAGTGCATGCGAAAGTGTGATGGCGAACCAGGTCTTCCCGACACCACCTTTTCC
>CAXFCV010000321.1:0-6908 GCA_964000975.1 uncultured Rhodospirillaceae bacterium
ATGTCTTGCACCAGATCTTCTGGACTCAGATCCCCCGCGGCGATGTACAGATTGGTCGCGGACGGACCGGGCGGCGAACTGGTGCCTCGCGAGGCGTGTCCCGTGGTTTCCAGTCCCAATTGGCGGGACGACCTAAGGTCCAGGAACCATGTCATGAGACGACCATTATCAATCACGTTGAGGCGCGTGTTAGCGACTCCCTCGGCGTCAAAGGGTTTTGACCGAAGGCCGCGCCGGCGATGCGGATCATCGACGATGTTGACGCCATCTGCGAATACTTTCTCACCCATGCTATCTTTTAGAAAACTCGTATCCCGGGCGATTGAGGAGCCGTTCACGGCCGACGCAAAATGCGATATTAACGAGCGCGCCACACGGGCGTCGTACACAACCGGGACCTGGGCTGTCTCGGCCTTTTTCGGGTTTAAACGGCGAACGGCTCTCTCGCCTGCTGAGCGTCCGATGTCTTCCGGACTACGGAGGTCTTCCGCGTAGACGGCGCCCGAATAGTCATAATCGCGTTCCATTGCAGTGCCTTCACCCGCGAGCACTGATGCGCTCAGGGAATAATGTGAGCCCGAGTAGGTATGAGAAAAGCCGTTTGTGGCGGCGATGCTTACTGTGGCCTGGCCCCAGCCCGCCTCCGCGCCTTCGGAGTTCGTGACACCATCGACAGCACGGGCTGCCTGTTCTGCGCGGTTGGCCCAGTCCACAAGAGCCTCCGCGGAGGGCTCACTCGCGTCAAAGGCATCTATGTCAGTGACATCCTTTGCCAGTTGTGCCGGGTCGGCAAGGCCGCAATAGGGATCCGCCGGCACAGATCTCGCCATTGCCATGGCACGTTCCGCCAATGCGTCAAGCGCCTCCGGCGAGGTATCAGAAGATGAAACGATGGCCTGAGATTTGCCGGCGAAAATACGTAGGCCAATATCAGCGCTCTCGGAACGCTCTAGTTTTTCGGGATTGCCGAGCCGCTGCGCAACGGATAAGGAGGTGCTTTGAATATGCACCGCATCGCCGGCATCGGCACCCTTATCCTTGGCTTTCCCAAGAAGGTCGTTCAGAAGGTTTAAAATATCAGGGGATCCGCTCATTTCTCTCTATATTTCCAGGTGACCTTATTTCCAAATAGGGGTGCCGCTGCCCGGCAGTCCGAGACTGTCCCACATACCGGAGACCTTCTCAATCACCTCTTCAGACATGCGGATTTTGGTTCCCCATTCTCGCTCAGTCTCTCCCGGCAATTTGTTCGTGGCGTCAAACCCCACCTTACCACCAAGACCTGAGACGGGAGACGCAAAATCCAGGTAGTCGATCGGCGTTGACTCGATAAGCGTAATGTCCCGGACCGGGTCCATGCGCGTGGACATGGCCCAGATGACATCCTTCCAATCCCGCGGATCGATATCATCATCTACCACAATCACCATCTTAGTATAGAGAAATTGCCTCAGATACGACCAGACCGCCATCATCACCCGCTTGGCGTGGCCGGCATAAGCTTTCTTGATGGAGACCACGGCGACACGGTAAGAGCAACCCTCCGGCGGCAGCCAGAAATCAACGATTTCCGGAAACTGCTGGATGAGCAGGGGAATGAACAACTCGTTTAGGGCCTCACCTAGCACCGATGGCTCATCTGGCGGGCGACCCGTAAATGTCGAGAGGTAAATTGGGTCTTTCCGCATGGTGATGGCGGAGAGGGTGAAGATTGGGAATTGTTCCACCGAGTTGTAATAGCCCGTATGATCACCGTACGGCCCCTCGTCCCCATATTCGCTCAGGGAAACATGACCCTCCAGAACGATTTCCGCCTGCGCCGGGACCTTGAGAGGTACTGTTTTACAGTCCACAAGCTCGACCTTCTGGTTTCGGAGAAGGCCTGCAAACTGATATTCTGACATTGTGTCTGGCACCGGCGCAACGGCGGCGAGAATGGTCGCCGGGTCGGCGCCGATGACCGCCGCTGCAGGGAAGGATATCCCTGCCGCTTTGTGTTTCGCATGGTGCTGGGCACCGCCCCGATGCTTTAGCCAGCGCATCAGCGTTGTGTTCCTACCCGTGACCTGCATGCGGTAAATGCCAAGATTGAACTTATCGTTGCCCGGTTTATTGGGATCATCCGTCACCACCAGCGGCCAGGTTATCAGGGGTGCGGGCTCATCCGGCCAGCAGGTTTGAACGGGCAGTTGCGCCAGGTCGATGTTATCGCCTTTAAGTACGATATCCTGACAGGGTGCAGCGACCGCCATTTTAGGTTTCATGGCCATGGCTGTTTTAATCAGTGGCAGCATGCTGACGGCCTCTTTCCAGCCGCCAGGGGGTTCCGGCTGGCGTAAGAAGGCTAGCGTTTCGCCGAGCTCGCGTAGCTCTTCAGGTTCCCTCTCCATAGCCCAGGCAACCCGCTCCACTGTGCCGAACAAGTTCGCCAGCACAGATGTGTCATACGTCTGACCGTCTTCACCAATTACATTTTCAAATAAAACAGCTGGGCCGCCCTCTGCCAGTAGCCGCGTCTGAATCTCGGTCATCTCGTGCACCGTGGAGATGGGTTCGGTGACCCGGGCGAGTCGGCCCTCGCGCTCCAGTCTCTCGATAAATTCTCTCAGGCTTTTAAATGCCACGACGAGCCTCCTGATTTCATGCCGTCGGTTCTGTCCGGTCTCGGCCCACCTATAGGCCGTTTTGGACCGGTAAAGGTCAAGGTTTTTTGAGCCGGAAGTGTGCCACGGATTGAGGGTGGTTTCGACGAATGGAAATTTGAACCACCGGAATGTTCGACCGGTGCTGTGGCACCTCACCCCATATTGCCTCATGAGGCAGGCCGGGATACGTTTAACCCGTAGTCGGGACCAGGACGTTGTCGATCTGGCGGCGGCATTCCGGTACCGATCCGCTCCTTTATTTGGGCCACAGAGACGGGTTGGCTCTCGAGAAATCATTTAAGAAGGGTGGAACTTCATGGAAGCGCAAAACCAATACACTTTTTCCGGCGCCACCACAGTAGCGCACGATGCCGATGCTTACCGTCGATTGATTGACTTGGGAATCGCGCTCTCTGCTGAACAGGATCACCAGCGGCTAATGGAAAATATTCTGCTGGCCGCGAAGGATTTTACCCACGCTGACGCCGGAACCCTTTACTTAAAGACTGATCAGAACACGCTTAATTTTCAAATTCTCCGAAATGATACGCTCGATATCGCCCTCGGCGGCACGACGGGGAAACCGGTGGCGCTGCCGGACGTAAACATTTTTGACAAAGACGGGACACCAAACCTGACAAATGTCGCCTCAGCCGCTGCTGTCACTGGCAAGCTGATCAGCATCGAAGACGCCTATACAGCTGATGATTTTGATTTCTCCGGTACCAAGGCGTTCGATGCGTCGACAGGATATAGGTCCGTGTCATTTTTGGCCGTGCCCTTGAAAAACCACCAGGGCGATGTGCTTGGCGTTCTGCAGCTTTTGAATGCGAAAGAGCCCGGCACGGAGAGGGTTGTGCCATTTCAAGAGGACATAAAGAAACTGATCGAGGCGCTGGCGTCTCAGGCGGCGATCTCACTCGAAAATAAGTTGCTCCTGAGGGCGCAGAGAGATCTTTTGGACGCTTTCATCGAGTTGATTGCTGGTGCCATCGATGCCAAATCAGCTTACACCGGTGGGCACTGCCAGCGGGTGCCGGAGCTGACCAACCTGCTGGCGCGCGCGGCCAACGAGTCCGACGACCCCCAATTCAAGGATTTCAGTCTCACTCAAGACGGTTGGTATGAGCTTCACATCGCGGGTTGGCTGCATGACTGCGGAAAGGTCACCACGCCCGAATATGTCGTAGATAAGGCGACAAAGCTGGAGACCATTTATGATCGTATTCATGAAGTGCGCATGCGATTCGAGGTTCTCAAACGAGATGCTGAGATCGACATGCTAAAAACGATAGTTGCCGGCAGCGACGAGCAGGAGTCACGTTCCAAATATGAGGACCGAGTTACGCAGCTCGACGACGATTTTGCTTTTATTGCCGGGTGTAATGTGGGTGGCGAATACATGGCGCCAGATAAGGTCGAACGGGTGAAAAGCATCGCGGAGTTGACCTGGACCATGACCCTGTCCGACCGGCTTGGGATTTCTCAGGAGGAAGCCAAACGGAAGATGCGGGAGCCAGAGCCCACTTGGCCCGTTGACGTGAAACTCCTGGACGACCGGTATGATCATATTGTCATCCGGGAAGAGCGGGACAGGATGCCATCCGATAACAAGTGGGGATTTAATATGAAGGTGCCCGAGTGCAAGTTTAACCTGGGCGAGGTCCATAACCTCTCCGTTGACCGCGGCACTCTCACTGAAGAAGACAGATACGCGGTCAACGACCACATCGTGCAGACGATTATTATGCTGAACTCCCTGCCGTTCCCAAAACATCTCAAGCGCGTACCCGAATATGCCGGCGGCCACCACGAGAAAATGGATGGTGAGGGATACCCCAGGGGGCTCACCAAAGAAGACATGTCGATCCCAGCTCGCATAATAGCCATTGCCGATATTTTTGAGGCGCTGACAGCAGCTGACCGCCCGTATAAGGCGCCCAAGAAACTCTCCGAGTGCGTCAAGATTATGAGCTCTATGAAAAACGACGGGCATATCGACCCGGACTTGTTTGAGTTGTTTCTAAGTTCGGGTATTTATCAAGAATACGCAGAGAAATTTCTTTTGCCGGAGCAACTGGACTCTGTGGATATCAGTCAATATCTGGACGCGACCCATGACGGATCGTCTAAGGAGTAGAAGGTTCATTCACGCGATTAATAGCCGGGGTCGGTTGGCCAGGACTAGGAGACATTACATCAAATATTTTTTTCAGTGCAGCCAACTGCTGGCACTGCGGGAAAAGCTCTTTTCTCTTCCTCAGATTTGAACTAATTTTCACCTAGTGGAAAATTGCGAGGACCTGATGCCGTCGTCAAGCACAAAAAATGTTCAAACGGGCGCGAAGACCATCCGGTCGCTGGAGCGGGGCCTTCATGTGCTGCAAATTCTAGAAGACCTTAGCCCAGCAAGCTTAAAACAAATTCACCATGCGTCTGGTCTACCTCGCCCCACTTTGCTTCGTATTTTACGGACACTTGAGGGTGCGCGCCTGGTTCGGCGGGGCACCGGTGACGGCCTATACCGAAACAGTTTTAGACTTCAAAACATGGTCTCCAAGCTGGATGACGGAGACCGGTTAGCCGAGTGCGCCGCACCCATCTTGAATCAGCTCTGCGCCAAGTTTTCCTGGCCCGTGGATTTGGCGGTGGTCAATCCAGAGGGTCCCTACATGGAATTGCGTGAAACGAGCAGGCCCAACAGCCCCTTTCTAATCAATCTGGATCAAATTGGGTTTCAGGTTAACATCCCACTTTCGGCGGTCGGTCGGGCTTATTTGGCGTTTTGTGGTTATGAGGAACGGGTGGACTTGTTGGCTCGTGTCCGAGAAAGTGACGATCCCCAGCATAATTCTGCCTGGGATACGCCTACCTTTGGCGAGATTCTCCGCACCGTCCGGCGCCAGGGCTATGCTGTCCGGGACCCATCATTTGGGGGCGGTCAACGGGCTCTCCGATCCCTATATGATGATGGATTGCAGGCCATTGCTGTTCCCGTTAATACGGCTGACAAAACCCATGGAATTATCGCTCTGCAGTGGATCCGGAAAGCCGCCAAGGTAGATCAAATGGTAGAGGAATACCTCAGTGATCTGCAGGCAGCGGCTCGGGAAATCGCTGCTCAGTATCATCGCTTAGTCTGACTGTCGCGCAAGCACGTCCTCTAAGGCGGAGAGAAACGCATCTGTGTCTTCTGGCAGGCCGGTCGAGACGCGGATATAAGTGCCGGTGGCATCGTAGCCCGGGGTGGACACCCGCACGCCCCGATCACGAAGCGCTCTGACCACAGGACCACTCTCAACACCTGTATCTATCGATATAAAATTAGTCACCGAGTCCATGTACGCTAACCCGAGGTCTTGGCATCCCTTTTTTATCCGGTTCATCTCCCGGGAGTTTTCCTCCAAAATGAACTGGGTGTAGCCCTTATCCTCGAAAGCGGCGATGGCGGCCGCTTCCGCAATACCGCTCAAGTTAAAGGTGCTTGTTGCAAGCCGCAGCGCGTTCGTAATTTCTTGCGAGCTGCACAGCGCATAGCCAAGCCGGAGTCCCGCCAGCGCAAAGGCTTTTGAAAGTGTTCGCGTCACCACCCACGGGCCTTTACGATCTTTTACAATATCGATTGCGTTCGGCCCACCAGCATGAAGGGCGAACTCGTGATAGGCCTCATCAATGAATAAAAGAATATTCTCCGGCGTCTGCTCACAGATATCCCGAAGTTCCTGTTCGGATAGCATTAGACCCGTTGGATTGTTTGGGGTCAGAACGATGGATAGCCGTGTCTTATTACCAATGCCCGAAATCATTCCCGCCGTATCAATGCTGCCGTCTTTTTTGTTAGGGATCGCGGTCACGTCAGCCTGAACGACCTGAAACACGCCCTGGAAGCGCCGCCAGACAATTTCAGGCGCCACCAGGTTTTCCCCAGGTGCGATAGATATTTCGGCAATCGCGGTCAGCAGTTGAGTGCTGCCTCCGCCATAGCAAATCCGGTCAACGGGTACACCGGTCTGTTCCGAGAGCAGCGCCGAGAGTTGTGGACAGGTCCCGTCCGGATAAAGGTTTAATCCCGTCGCGGCGTCCTGAATGGCTTTCAGCACCTTTGGAGACGGTGGGTATGGACATTCGTTAAGGTCCATGCGCGCAATCTTACGATCCCGCTCGTGCGACAGGATCTGTGTCGGATTCCAGAAACCAACGCCTTGAAAATTTTCACGCAGATATCCGGATGATCTTGATCCGTGGGCCATGGCCAATCTCCAG
>CAXFCV010000322.1:0-3303 GCA_964000975.1 uncultured Rhodospirillaceae bacterium
GGGTGGTGTTCAAGCTATGGGCGGGATGGCGCTTGGTACCGATGAAATAGCCTCTGTAGACATGCTGGTTGGTCCCGGCAATGCGTATGTGGCAGAGGCCAAGCGCCAGCTTTTTGGCCGAGTGGGAATTGATTTACTCGCAGGTCCAACAGAAACACTCGTCATTGCTGACGAAACGGTTGATGGAGAGCTGTGCGCGGCGGACCTCCTGGGTCAGGCCGAACATGGTCCGACTAGCCCGGCGGTTTTGCTCACGGATTCAGAACAGCTTGCCCGAGATACAATGGCAGAGGTGGAGCGTCAGCTAACCACCTTGTCAACGGCAGAGATAGCACGTGAGGCCTGGGATACTTATGGACAAGTGATTGTTTGCGATAACGAGCAGGAAATGCTCGAAATGGCGGATGTTATTGCGTCTGAGCACGTCCAGGTTATGACCAAGAACCCCGACTATTTCCTGGATAATATGACCAACTACGGGGCATTGTTCCTGGGCCCAGAGACGAATGTGTCTTACGGAGATAAGGTCATCGGCACCAATCATACGTTGCCGACCAAAACGGCCGGTCGTTATACCGGCGGTTTGTGGGTTGGTAAATTTATCAAAACCCACACCTACCAAAAAATCACCAAGGAAGCCTCTGTCGAAATCGGTAAATACTGCTCCCGACTCTGCGCCCTCGAGGGTTTTGCGGGGCATAAAGAACAGGCCGATATCCGTTTGAGGCGCTATGCGGGGATCAATGAAGGGTAGGATCAACCCTCGATTATCCCCGTTGATGCCAGGTACCTAGCAATCGAGCGTTGGATAACCATTAGGTTAGCTAAGAATCGTCAAGAAACCCCTAGTCAAACGCTTTTTTTCTAGACCAGGATGTCCGCTATACCATCTCCCGCAATGCGGTTTTTAGAACTTTGCCATAGTTGTTTTTTGGCAGCTCTTCGACACAGAAGTAAGCCTTAGGGCGTTTGAAGCGCGCAATATGATCAAGGCATAACCGATCCAATGCTGCTTCATTTGGTGCTGTATCACCCGTGGCCACCACAAAGGCGACGACTTCCTCGCCCCAATCCGCATTGGGCCGTCCAATGACAGAGACCTCGGCCACGTCTTCATGGCGGAGGAGAACCTCCTCCACCTCGCGAGGGTAAATGTTGGTGCCGCCGGAAATGATCACATCTTTTGATCGGTCCTTGAGAGTGAGAAATCCGTCCTCGTCGAACGTACCCATGTCACCGGTATGCAGCCAACCACCCTTGAGGCTCTCGGCGGAGGCCTGGGGGTTTTTCCAGTAACCTCGCATAACGACGTCGCCGCGCACGCAGATTTCGCCTATTTCGCCGATTGGAAGAGGTTGATCGTCGCCATCGACCACACGGACCTCAAGGTCAGTCCGAGCTGTGCCAACCGACGCCAGCCGATCCAAATAGCGGGGATGGTTTATGTCCATGTGAGCTGCTCGGGAGAGCCCAGTAATGGTCATAGGTGCCTCACCCTGTCCGTAGATTTGAACGAGTTTTGGGCCTAAGACGTCTAACGCCTTTTGACAGTCCGCCACATACATGGGGCCGCCTCCATAAACGATGGTTTTTAAGTTGCTGGTGCTTGCTGCTGAGATGCTGGGGTCATTAATTAGCCGGCTTATCATGGTTGGGGCAAAAAAACATCCAACCTTCTTATGAGTGGCCAAGACCTCAATGACCTCCCTGGGATCGAAGCCGCCGCTTTCCGGAATGATTTGGCAGGCGCCCTTGGCTACATACGGCAAGATATAAAGGCCGGAACCATGAGACATCGGGGCCGCGTGGAGTAGGCTTTCGGTCTCGTCTATGGCATCGACGTCACCAAAATAGCTCACCGTCATCATTAATAAGTTACGGTGCGTGAGCATGGCCCCCTTGGGTCGGCCCGTGGTGCCACTGGTATAAAATATCCAGGCTGTCGCGTCCGGCTCCAGCTGAGCGAGCGGCGCTCGGTTGTTTTTCAGCAGTGCGTCATACTCTTGACTGTTGGCCACAATGATTTCGACACCAGATTGTGTCTCCATCGCGGCGGCTCGGATCACGGGTTCCAGGTCTTCGGTTACGAAGCAGAGACGCGCGCTCGAATGATCAAGCATGTAGGCAAATTCCCGGCTGTGCAATTTGGCGTTCATTGGAACGGCGGTGGCGCCGGCGTGCCAGGAGGCGAATAGAATATCGCTATATTGTGGGCAATTCTTCATAGCAATGGCGACTCGGTCCCCGGGCCTGAGGCCTCTTCTCAACAAGCCGCCCGCCAGTCGCGCGACGCGTTCTGCCGTATTTTGATAGGATGAAAAAAGTTCGTGCCCCAGTGCGATCGCAGGACGGTCGCCAAAACGGCGGGCAGATTTCTCCAATAGAGCGGCTAAGTTCATTAAATCTCAACCACTCAAATTGGGTCGGCGTCGACAAGGATGGCGGCGAGCAGGCAGGGCTCTTCTGTCCGAACACTCCAAGAATGGTTTGTTCCGCGTTGAACCATGACATCCCCCTGTTTCAGGCAAGTCTCGCTGTCGTCCAGTATTGCCCAAATTTCGCCCTTAAGGACAATTAGATAATCGACCGTGGATGTTTTGTGCATCATGGGGTCGTCCGCAGACTGGTCGCTCGCGTGTCCTGCGCCGATTGATTTGAAAGCCTCCTGTGCGTCTGCGGAATCTCGCCAGGCCGTATCCGGTGGGAATTCAACGACCCTGAAAATTGTCCCGTTTTTAGGGGGTTCTAAAATGATGGGCCGGTCAGCTGCATCCGCGTCGCCCTCATTATTTGCAGGGGCGTCACCGGTTACCCAAATGTCTGTAAGTGCGAGGCCTGGCATGGACTCCATTTCTTTGACCGCTGTCGCGTTCGCGTCAATAATAAAGATGGACTTGCCGTTCTGGTCATGCCCTGTCACGGCCCGCCGTATTTTTTCAACCATTTGTGCCTCCTTTAAAAATTTATTTGATAGAAGATTTCCGCCGTTAAGTTCTAACAATTTTATTTTTGAGAATGCCGATACCGTCCACCTCTAACTCGATGGTGTCGCCAGGCGCCAGATAGCGCTGCCACTCCAGTCCACTGCCGCCGCCAACAGTGCCAGAAGCGATGAATTCGCCGGGGTGAAGGGTTTCAGATTTGGTGATGTGTGCAATTAGATCTTCAAAGGTCCAGTGAATGGAGCTAGAGTTGCCGCGTGATCGTTCCTCCCCATTGACGCGCACGATCATGTCGAGATCATATGGATCAAGTTCATCTGCGGTTACCACCCAGGGGCCGATAATATTTCCCGTGTCAAAA
>CAXFCV010000323.1:0-1601 GCA_964000975.1 uncultured Rhodospirillaceae bacterium
CAGCCTAATAAAATGCATGGTGCCGGAACAAAGCGGTGAGGTTGCAGAAAAGGTCCCAGGATATGAGGACGCTGCGGCCAATACCAAAGCCATCAAATCCCTCTCTTATTTCCTCGGATCGGAGATGACCGGTATATGCGAAATACCGCGCTATGCCTGGTATTCGCATCGTAAAAACGGCACAGAAATTAAACCCTACAACAAATACGCCATAGTCATGCTCATCGACCAGGGCTATGAGACTATGGAGGGCGCCTCGGGTGATGACTATATTTCCGGTGCACAATCGATGCGGGCTTACATGCGAGGCGCTGAGATCGCGGGAATCATGGGAGAACTGTTCCGCTCCTTGGGGTATTACGCCCGTTCTCAGACAAATGCCGACTCCGAGGTTTTGCATGTGCCACTCACTTTATTGGCCGGGCTCGGTGAATTGAGCCGTATCGGTGAGGTCATCTTGAACCCCTTTATCGGACCGCGACTTAAAACTGTTGTTCTGACCACAGACCTTCCCTTGACTCCCGATCAGCCGATGGATTTTGGACTGCAGTATTTCTGCTCCAATTGTCTGAAATGCGCCCGGGAATGTCCGTGCGATGCGATCTCTTGGGGCGACAAGGTTATGTTCAACGGCTACGAAATGTGGAAGCCGGATGTGGAGCGCTGTACCCGCTATCGTCTGACCAATCCCAAAGGCTTGGCCTGCGGGCGCTGCATGAAAACCTGCCCCCTAAACAAAGTAGTGACCTGGGAGGGTCCTATCGCAACCCGGATCGCTTCCTGGTGTGGCGTGAATGTGCGCTGGCTGAAGCCCCTTCTGGTGCCAATCGCTGTTTGGCTGGATGATAAATTAGGCCACGGCGTGCGTAATCCGGTAAAAAAATGGTGGCTGGACCTAGAGATGGTGGATGGTAAATGCATTCATCCCCCTAAGGGCGTAAATCAACGAGATCTCAACCTGGATCACAAAATCAATCCGGCGGAACAGAAAATGGCCTATTATCATGCTGATGTGATGCCACCGCCGGACTCCGCAGACCCAGTTCCCATAGACAGGAAAGATGCATTAAAAGCTAGGGAGCTTCTCGAATCTCCGGATGAGGCGTTGGCCCGGGTTACAGAGGGTAAACCGAAACCGGCTCATTACAACCCGGTCGCGGCAAGCGGCGCCGGCATGGATCAAGAAAAAGAGTCTGCCAACGCGATCTGGGACAAACCCCGGGGACATGGAACCTAGACCATCGGCTTGTTTCCTGAAAATGGCTGGGCCGCGAGGGCACCCAATCACAACCTCACGCGTCCCGCAATGTGCGGCGAGTCTGCCGCGTAGCGCAAGGCGCGGAATACCCAGTTGCCGGTGCCACCGCCCCGGGAAATCCAGCCCTCATAGGGTGACACATATTCCCAGACGATCCCTCCGTCCCGCGTAACTTCGAAAATCCGCCCCCACAACCCCTCGCAAATGAGGGTGTTGCCAGACGCCAGGCGTTGCACCCCACTGATATGGGGACTGTTAAAGGACCATGGAGGATCTCCGACATAGGTCCAAACATCCTTGCCCGTGGCTAAGTCCATTTCAACAATTTGGGAAAATGGCAGCG
>CAXFCV010000324.1:0-1779 GCA_964000975.1 uncultured Rhodospirillaceae bacterium
CTCGATAGTAAATGCTCGTAACTGCTAAAGAGTTACTTTGATCTTTAACAGTTAGACGTTAGTCTCTCTAAATTCCCATTATTATGGGATCAAAAAGTTCAGAGCATCTCCGGAAATGAGTGATGATCGATGCCCTCGAAATTGAGCGGGAAAAAATTTTAGTTGTCGGTGATAACACAGACGTCCGTGACCTAATCGCAACCTTATTTGGAGCAACGCATGCCATCCTGACCGCTCACTCCGGAAAAACGGGGCTCGCCATGGCGATCACGGAGACCCCGGATCTGATTTTATTAGATGTTAAAATGCCAGATATGGACGGGTTCGCAGTATGTAACCGGCTTAAATCTTCTTCTGAAACAGAGAATATACCCGTCATTTTTCTCACCGAAAAAACAGGAGAAGAATACGAATTGGCCGGCCTGTGTGCGGGGGGCATCGATTATATTTCCACATCTATCGCGCCGCCGGTTGTGGAAGCTCGCATTCGCAATCAACTATCTCAAAAAAGCCTGTTAAATAAACTCCAAATCATGTCTGCGGTCGATGCTCTTACGGGGATTCCCAACCGGAGGCGTTTTGATGAGTATATTGATCAGGAATGGCGCCGGGCACAACGGAATAAATATCCCCTATCATTGCTGATGATCGATATTGATCATTTTAAAAAATACAATGACAAATATGGCCACCAAAAAGGCGATGAATGCCTCAGGCTTGTTGCCCAAGAAATAAAACAACATCCGCGCCGCCCCTCAGATATGGTAGCTCGATACGGCGGCGAGGAATTTTCCATCATTCTACCGGACACACCCATGGAGGCCGCACTTACCCTCGCTGACCGCATTCGTTCTGGCGTCTCGGGTCTGAACCTTGAGCATTTAGATTCTGATTTATTTGGGCATATCACAATAAGTATAGGTGTCGCGACTGAAGCACCGGAAGATCACCATAAAATGCTCTCTCTCATCGAAACCGCAGATAAGAATCTCTATACCGCCAAGCGCGGAGGCCGCAACAGTGTTACAGGTGGTCGGGCGGCCTAGCAGACCGATAATAAATTATAGCATTTTGGCCTTGTTGATTGCCTGCTTCGCCCTCAGCCAGCTGCACCAGAGCGTGACAGGGCAGCATCATCTGCTCTATCCTTGGTTTTGATTGCTTTAGAAGGGCGCAAAACTGATGATGACATTCCCGGT
The DNA here is from genome assembly GCA_964000975.1 of uncultured Rhodospirillaceae bacterium. GTDB lineage: Bacteria > Pseudomonadota > Alphaproteobacteria > Rhodospirillales > UBA2165 > TMED167. The sequence continues at coordinate 1,200 of CAXFCV010000324.1, forward strand.
TCCCTCGACGGCAGCAGAGGCACTTCTTATGCGTCTGAAGGTCAATGGTGTCGATTATCTCTTTGGCAATGCCGGCACCGACTTCGCACCCGTTATTGAGGCTTACGCCAACGCCCCGCTCAAAAACATGCCAGTTCCGGAACCGCTCGTCATACCCCACGAATGCGCGGCCATTGGCATGGCCCACGGGTATTATCTGGCTACTGGACGTCCACAAGCGGCCATGGTCCATGTCAACGTGGGTTTGGCCAATTCCGTCATGGGGCTGATCAACATGGCCAGCGACAATATACCCCTTTTCATGATGGCAGGCCGCACCCCGCTTACCGAACATGAGCGCACGGGTGCACGCATGACACCGATCCAATATGGCCAAGAAATGCGAGACCAAACAGGATTGATCCGGGATGTGGTAAAATGGGATTACGAACTTCGATACCCGGAGCAAGTGGCCGGTCTGGTAGATCGCGGTATGGCCATTACCAAAAGCGCACCGACGGGACCAGTATATCTAGGCTTACCGCGAGAGCCGCTCGCCGAGCCCTGGCCAGACGGGCTAGCCATCGATAACGCTCTTCAA
>CAXFCV010000325.1:0-8217 GCA_964000975.1 uncultured Rhodospirillaceae bacterium
AATAACGCTATCCAGATGCTCATTGAGCCGAGTGACGAGAGGCTGAAAATTATACTGGAAGGAGTGTAAACCAAGGCATACAAGGATTAGCTTTATTTAACAGGATCATGACCTCTCGGCCATATTCTGTAGGCCGTCTTGGGAGCCTTAATGACTTCTTCGATAAGCTCTCAGGTCACTCCCCAATTAATAGCGCCGCACGACCGGTAATCGCGCCTTTTTCAACAAGCTCGTGAACGGCTTCCGCCTCCTCGAGGGGCCGGATGTCAGAGACAATGGGCCACACATCGCCGCGTGCAATCAGATCATAGGTGGCTAAGAGCTCCGCTCGGGTTACATAACGGCTCCCCAGCAAATCCTGCTCCTTCAGCAACATGTTAAGAGAGTCCGCATTAAAACTCTCTCCCGCACCTCCAAGCGTGACCATACGGCCATGATGGCCCAAGCTTTTACAAGCCGTTTCGAGCGTGCTGGTATGGGACACGTAGTCGATGGCGACATCGACACCTTGCCCGTTGGTGAGGTCCATGAGCGCTTCCACCACATCAACCTTGGCGGGGTTTATAACTGCGTCTGCTCCGGCTTCCCGGCAGGCGTCAAATTTGCTCTCTGCCACATCGACGGCGATGACACGCGCCCTAGCCCATTTCGCCATCATCACTTGATGGATGCCGACCCCGCCACCAGCTCCAAAAACGGCGACAGTCTCTCCAGCCTGAACGCGGCCTCGGCTCAATACTTTGTATGGGGTTGCAAGCGCATCCATAGCCACACCCATCTCCGCAGGGTGTTTCTTATAGTCGATACCAGCCGGAAATTTTACAAACAGATGAGCCGGCAATTTGATATATTCTGCGTACCCACCGTCACAGTCTTTACCCACATTTCCGCCTGAGTTTTCGCACAACGGCTCGAATCCTGAGAGACACCGGCGACAATGACCGCAGTTTATATAGTAATAAGATGTCACGCCATCTCCGACCGCTAAGCTGGTGACCCCTTGACCGACCTCTACGATCTCGGCAGTGATTTCATGACCGATGATACGTGGAAAATTGGCTGTCATGCGACCAGCCTTGACGTGTTGTATCGTCAGACCGGCTCCGCAGGCATAGACCTTCGCAACTGCTTCTCCCGGACCAGCAACCGGATCTGGAACATCCGTCAGTTTAAATGGCTGGTTCGCACCCTCAAGTACAAGTGCTCTCATTTGGCACCGCGCCTCTAGCTATTATTGTAATCTGGTACGTCGTACATGAAATTTGCGGCTTTGAGGAATAATGTTCTGTTGACCCCGTCAGAGTGAAGGAAACATGCGGCATCCCTAAGAAGTTTTGCGACCCCAAACTCTTTCATGTATCCATGACCCCCATGTATCTCCAATGTCCAAGTGGCAATCTTCCATGCTGCCTGGGAGGCCATGGCTTTTGGGAGGGCCCCCAACGTTTTGTCCCACCCTTGGTCTTGATTGTCCGCAAGATAGCATGCTCTATGGATGTATGAACGCGAAGCATCTATGAGCATCCTCATTTCGGCTAACTGAGCACGTATACCGTCGTGTTCAATCAAAGGCTTACCTCCTTGGACACGTATTTTTGCCCATTCTTCAGCCTTTGAATAACAGGCCTCTGCTACACCGAGTACGCTGGCACCAGCGTAGGCGTTGGATTGCGGGAAAAACTCCGAAAGTGTTTGGAAGCCTTTATGGACCTCCCCGACCACATTTTCATCGGGGATAAAACAGTCCTGAAAAACCAACTCAGCATTATTAGCTAAGCGTTCGCCCATCTTATCATGCACTCGGCCAATCGAGAATCCCTCGCGCCCGCGTTCCAGTAGAAAACATGTGCTGCCCTCGGATAAACCGACCCCTTTTTTTGTTTGGACAAAAAGAAGGTAGAAACTCGACCGGTTACCATTTGAGATGAAGTGCTTCATGCCATTTACGATCCACCCACCCTCGGTTTTTTCCGCCGTGGTGCGGAAAGAGGACGGATAGGGGAGGAAATAGTTGGAGGCATTATCTGGCTCTGTGATCCCGATCGCGAGGCAGCCCCGGGGATCCTCTGCAAATGCTGGTAGTACTCGTGATTTCTGCTCTTCGTTGAGCGCTTTCTCCATAATCTGCGCAAGCTTCAAGGTTTGGGCCATGACGACCGAAATGCCCAGATCGCCTTTGGCAAGCTCCTCAACAACCATGGATGTGGTAAGCGAGTCGGTGCCAAGACCGCCATACTCCTCCGATAGGGTCATGGTTCGAATGCCAATAGCATGTGCGGCCTCAATAATCTCCCAAGAAAACCCATCCTCCGGATCCTTTTGGGCGTCTAGTTCCGCTGCTCTTGGCCGAATTTCATTGTCTACAAATTGACGCACGGTCTCAAGAATGGCTCGTTGGTCTTCTGTTTGAATAAATATCTCGTTCAACAAAAAATCTCCTGCCTGTTGCCCGGACGCTTATGGGTCCGGAAATTTTTAAATACAACTCAGATTTGCTGTGGTTCACCATTTTCTGATGAGGAACCATCTCTGCCTGTTTATCTCCTGTTAAACTGTCTGGGCCGCTTCCGCATGGAAGTCCCCGCCCGCGCCAGCAATATAACTGGGATTATATATCTCTTTAAACGTGGTTAATATCTGCTCGAAGGGAACATCCGGGAACGGGCCTCGGTCTTGCACATACTCCATATGCTTGTTGCCGGCCTGGTCAAATTCGTGGAACAAAGAGTCCGTCTCCCCATCAAACTCGAGTGGTTTAAGACCAAATTTCTCACAAAGCGAGAGATTGAAGGCAGGGGTCGCCTTTACCCATTTCCCATCAATCAGAATGTCGCAATAGGAATGCCAAGCGAACAAGTCTGTGCCTAAGAGGTCCAAGAGACGCTGCGTAGCCAAGTGATTTTTGACGTCCGCGTATCCCGGTCTTGCTGGAATATTATAAATTCGGCAGCACGCCGCCATGAGGGCTGCTTTTGGGACACACCAGCCCCGCCGGGTTAGGACAGAGTCGCTGGCACGGTAACTGGCAGGATCGGCAACGGGTAGATAGGGGTCATACCTGATGTCGTCTCGAATAGCGTAATAAAAGTTAAGAACTTGTTGTTTATCCGTTTTCGCGTTACCAGCAATTTCATGTGCGTAATCGATAACTACCGGGTGGTCAGAGTCAACAAATTCGCGGGGTTCCAGAAATTCGTTTTGGTTCATCGCAATATTCCTGCCTCACTTTAATTGCCTAAGCACTCTGACTATAAGGAGCTGATTACTGGGAGTAAAACATCCGAATTCGAAATTTTCTGCATGATTTTTCCTCTCAAAATACTCATGTAGCGGCAGATCTGGCATGGGCTTTTTTCGTCGTCAGGTGTATGACATATCTTTGACGGAGTCGTCGCGGAGAGACTGTTGCGCAAAAAAGGCTAAAAACTCAAATGATGATGTACGTCTACGTATGCGCCGGGTTGGTAATTTTGCTTGGCGGTGCCGAGTTAATGGTCCGTGGTGCCGTTGGTCTCGCCGAAAAGCTGAGCATATCAAAGATGGTGATCGGTATGACGGTGGTTGCCTTTGGTACATCGGCGCCAGAACTTCTGGTTGCTCTCAATGCGGCCTTATCTGGCTCCTCCGGACTGGCAATCGGTAACCTGGTCGGCAGCAACATTGCCAATATTCTCCTCATTTTGGGCGTTTCGGGGTTAATTCTTCCGATTACTGTGGACTCAAAAACACTTACCTGGGATGGGTGGGTGTTGGTCATGGGTACCGGGGTCTTTATGGCCCTCGCGCTCGGGGGGGAGATGGATCTCTACAGTGGATTGCTGCTACTGCTGCTGTTCGTTGGATTTCTCTATTATTCTTACCGCCGGGAAACTGCCGGCCCCGAATCGGCGCCTGGTGCTTTTGAAGAAGAGGTGGGTGAAATTGGCAGGGTGCCGGAGACGGCCCGGTCGTCCATTGCTCTGCTGGTGATCGGATTGGCCGGCCTCATCGGCGGTGCGGAGTTGCTGGTCAACGGCGGCGTCACCATTGCCCGATCTATCGGCGTCAGCGAGGCGGCTATCGGCCTAACCATTATTGCTTTCGGTACGTCCTTGCCCGAGTTGGCGGCCTCTGTCGTCGCCGCCTATCGGAAGCACGCAGACTTGGCATTGGGAAATATTGTCGGCAGTAATATTTTCAACATTGTTGGTATTGTCGGCGTCGTGGCGGTGGTCTCGCCACTGGATGTTCCAGCACGTATTGTCAATTTTGATATGATTATCATGGCAGTATCGGCACTGGTCCTAATGCCGTTTATGATTGGTAATAAGGAAGTTATCTCCCGGCCTGTTGCAGGCTTTTATTTGGCGGCCTATCTCGGATACATTGCCGCCATAGCGGCTGGGGTGGAAAGCCTCAGGTCCTAACAATACCGATATCCTCGCAACAGATAATTTTTCAGCAGTTAGAAAGATCAAACGGCTCTCATGATGATACCTCAGAAAAATGTTGCCCTGGTGACGGGCGCCGGTGCGCGGATTGGCAAAGAACTCGCCCTTGCTCTGGCGGTCGACGGTTGGGCTATCGCCGTTCATTATAGAGCGTCGGAAGGACCCGCCCGGGAAGTCTCGGAGCAGATTATCGGGCATGGCGGGCATGCCGCTGTATTTCACGGAGACCTAGCGGATGAAGAAGCGACGGCAGCTCTTCTGCCGGCGGTCGCTCGGGAGTTGGGTCCCGTCACCTGTCTCATCAATAATGCCTCGGTTTTTGAACATGATAGCGTGGAGTCCGCGACACGGGGGTCGTGGGATCTACACCTGAATGTCAACCTGAGAGCACCCTTCGTCTTGAGCCAGGTTATGGCCCGAAATTTGCCCCGTGCAGCTTCTGGATCTATCATCAATATTATCGATCAGAGGGTGGAAAACTTGACGCCACATTTCACGTCTTACACGATAAGCAAATCGGCGTTATGGACGATTACTCAGACATTGGCGCAGGCTTTGGCGCCCGCGATCAGAGTAAATGCTATTAGCCCCGGCCCCGTGCTGCCGTCGCCTCGCCAGTCTCCAGATGCGTTTGCCCAACAATATGCGGCCACGCCGCTGGAACGGGCGGTAGAAACGGCAGAGATATGCGCTGCTGCTAGGTTTATTCTTGCAGCACCTTCTTTGACAGGGCAAATGATAACAATCGATTCAGGTCAGCATCTCGGATGGAGCCCGGGGCCTAAATCGGGCGGACCATCTGAATAGCAGGCAGCCCGCAGGCTGGCCCAGGAGACTCAGCAGTGTCGAAACCAGGTTCAAACACAGCGCATGCCATCAACATAGCGGATGCCACGAACGCGATCCGGCACGTTTTTATCCGTGATTTAATACTCACCTGTTTGATCGGTGTCTACAAACGGGAACAAAAAAAACCCCAACGAGTCCGAATCAATCTGGACCTTGCAGTCTGCGAGGGCACGGGCCCTCTGGATGACAAACTTTCCGAGGTGGTCTGTTATGAGGATTTTGCCGCGAGCGTTCGGTCTCTTGTCAGCGAAGGGCATGTTAACTTGGTGGAGACACTCGCGGAACGTATTGCAGAAACGTGCCTAAAGGACGACAAAGTGCGCGTTGCACGTGTAAGAGTTGAAAAATTAGATGTTTTTGAGGACGCTGCGAGCGTCGGTGTTGAGATTGAACGTCATAATCCGAGCTGAGTCTAAGAGGCTCCTAGCGTTTTAAAATATCGCCAAGTTATTGGAAATTAGTCATTTTTTGTCTTATCAGTTGATGAGTTTTGCACACATGGCATATTTAGTCACATTTCAGGTTTGGATGGGAAGAGACCGGATTTGTTTCTTTTAGACCCCTCCAACAGTCGAATTATATAATTAATATCAATAATTTAAAAGAAATACACTTGGACCAAAAATTCGTTTCCCATATGTTCAATACGGGCGGAATTTCAATTATAGAGCGTCTTGTCAACAAAGTTATACACAGGCGAAATGGCGGTATTCGCGGTCATAAAATTACAATTTGACCATCTTCCGCGCATCAAGAATGATGACTTTGACGCTTATTTGAAGATATTTAGAATATACGAGAACAAGAGCCAGTGGCAGATATCAAGCAAAATCAAAGAGTTGAAGAGCCGGGCGGATCCGACGCGCCCCTTAGGGGCGCTGATGTCATTAAGGACTATCTCAAAACTTTACCGGGTGATCCAGGCGTCTACCGGATGATCAATCACGAGGGTGATGTTCTGTATGTGGGGAAAGCCAAGAATTTAAAAAAAAGGGTATCCAATTATGCCCATCCGGGCCGGCAGAGCATTCGCATCCAGCGGATGATCAATCAGACTCGGTCTATGGAATTTGTTACCACACATACGGAAGCCGAGGCGCTGCTATTAGAAGCAAACCTCATCAAAAAGCTGACGCCCCGTTACAATATACTGCTCCGAGATGACAAGAGTTTCCCTTATATTCTGATCACTGGAGACCATGCGTATCCGCAGGTTCTGAAATACCGAGGGACCCGAAAACGTAAGGGAGAGTATTTTGGCCCATTCGCATCAGCTGGAGCGGTGAATCAATCTCTCGCCATTTTACAACGAGCCTTTCTCCTGAGATCGTGTACGGATGCCGTCTTTGCCTCTAGGACTCGGCCCTGCTTGCTCTATCAAATTAAACGCTGTTCGGCCCCCTGCGTCGATATCACAACCGGAGAGGTCTATGCCCGCCTTGTGGAGCAAGCACGTTCCTTCCTAACGGGCAGGTCGAAGACAATACAGAAACAGCTCGCCGAAGAAATGCAGGATTTGAGTGAGAACCTTCAATTCGAGGAGGCTGCCGTGCTTCGGGATCGAATTAAAGCCATGACGAACATTCAATCGCACCAAGAAATTCAGGCGTCCAATATTGACGAGGCAGACATCATTGCGCTCCACCTTGAGGCCGGCCTGGCTTGCATCCAGGTTTTCTTTTTACGTGCTGGCACGAACTACGGAAACCGGGCCTATTACCCAGCCCACACGGCCGATGCATTGCCAGAACAGATCATGGAAGCTTTCCTAGGTCAGTTCTATGCCAATAAAATACCACCAAAGCTGATACTACTCAGCACTGATGTAGTGGAAAAGCGCGTACTGACCGATGCATTGTCGGAGAGGGCAGGGAGGCGTGTTGACCTGAGCGTGCCAAGCCGAGGCCACAAACGGGGTCTCGTTCGACTGGCTCTGGAGAATGCGAGGAAAGCACTCAATCGTCGCCTCGTTGAGAGTGCATCGCAGCGCCAGTTACTTGATGGGCTGGCCGAGAGACTGGGACTTGACCGCGCACTGGACCGGATCGAGGTCTATGATAATTCACACATTTCCGGGACAAACGCTATCGGGGCGATGATTGTTTCGGGACCGGAGGGATTTATCAAAAATGCCTATCGGAAGTTCAATATCAAAGCCGATGCGGAAGATACAGAGTTCCGGGCTGGAGACGACTATGCAATGATGCGCGAAGTGCTTACACGCCGCTTCGCCCGAGCTCAGAAGGAGGACCCTGACAGATCCGGCGGACAATGGCCCGATTTGGTATTAATCGACGGTGGCGCAGGCCAACTCAGTGCCACACTTGATGTGTTTGGAGAACTTGGTATCACAGATGTCAGCGTGGCGGCCATTGCAAAGGGTCCAGACCGCAATGCCGGACGAGAACGGATGTTTTTGCCAGATCGTGCGCCCTTTAATTTGGACAGTCGCGATCCGGTCTTGTATTTTCTACAGCGTTTACGGGATGAGGCACATCGGTTCGCTATCGGTACCCACCGTGCCCGGCGGGCTAAAGACATGAAGCGGTCACCCCTGGATGAAATTCAGGGTGTTGGCGGAGTGCGGAAGAAAGCGCTGCTCCATCACTTTGGCTCTGCTCGGGCCATTTCAGAGGCTGGCCTTGCCGATTTAGAAGCTGTGGACGGAATAAGCAGGTCAATCGCCGAACGCGTTTATGACTGGTTTCATCCAGAAGACTGAGCCCCTGATAGGAAATAAGTTAGATGTTGACCAATATTCCAAACTTACTGACCCTCTCACGGATCTTTGCAATTCCGTTAATCATTTTTACATTCTACATCGACGAGCCCTATGGCAATTGGATCGGCCTTGGTGTGCTTGCGTATGCTGGTGTGACAGATTTTTTCGACGGATACGTTGCCCGGGCCATGTCACAGCAATCTGCTCTTGGAAAAT
>CAXFCV010000326.1:0-3837 GCA_964000975.1 uncultured Rhodospirillaceae bacterium
ACCCTAAGGACAAGCAGCAACAGGACCAGTGCTAGGGCCATTAAGGCAAGGGCAAAAGGCTCCATATCGTTATCAGGGCGCCTACGGGCGGGCCATGGCCAGACTCCCTACGTCCTGGCACAACAGGACTAGTTGCCTTAGCAACAGGGTCAGCAATCCAACAACATAGACACCGTGGCCGATCCATTTGGGGATGTTGATGTCCCCGTCGTAGTAGTCTTGTGACGTCCAAGCGTCACCTAGCAAAATCCAACTCGCCCAGAAGATGCCGATTATGAAGATTAAGCCAACTAGGTGTCCCAGGATTCCGAGGACCTGGATCGATTTCGATCCCAATTTCCGGGTGAAGACGGTGACGGCAATATGCCCTTTACGTGCGGTGACATAGGCCAGAGGCAGGATGATGACCCCAATCATCAGCTCCTCAACCAGAAGCACGTCATCTGGGATGAGTGGATGACCGAGCCAGCGCGAGAAAACGGTTAAGCAAACAATCAGCACCAGGATGATTATGGAGCACATGGCCAGAGCGAAAATAATCCGTTCTGGCCATGTTACTTTTTGATCCGCCCCGCTTGAGGAATGGTCCACCGCTCGGGCCCCAGCAATCATCGAACAGCAGACTATTTATTTGGCCCAGGGATATCCTTTCGCCTTTTTGACGCCCTCATATTTTGAAATCAAACTTTGATAATTGTTCATAATGGCATTGCCGTCCAGGCCATCTCCATTAGCACCGTCAATCCACGCTTGAACATATTTTTTACCAGCCGACAGAAGTTGAGTACGTTCTGACCCGGCCAAGGTCGTCACGGAGATCTTTTTGCCGTCGATCCCTGCAACCATGGCGGCCTTATCTTTCTCCAAGCCAGAGATCATTTTTTCAGCCAAGTGATCGATGAAGTCAGACCCGACACTTGCCAGAGTCTTTTGCTGATCGGCGCTGAGCTCATTATGGAAAGCTTTGTTCATGATAATACCGAAGCCCATATTCTGGCCCCAATTAAGCTCAGTCACATGGGGTGCAACCTCATACTGCTTGTAGGCTTTCATGGAGTAATAGTAGTTCTGGTTGCACTGGATAAGCCCTGAGTCGAGAGCTTGGTAGACCTTCGGCTGAGACATCCGCTGTACCGTGGCTCCCAGGTCGGCAAAAGTTTTGCCGTAAGGTCCAGAGCCCCGAAGTTTGACACCCTTCAACTCTCCAAGTGTAGATACTTTTTTTGTGCAGATTAGCTGAATGGGGCCTGTCGTGTAGTTAGAAATATAGGTGACTTTATTGGCATCGAACTGCTTTTTGAATGCAGCGTTGGTGGTCGCAAGTTCATAAAGCGCCCTCATTCCGACCCAGGAGTCAGAATTTTCCACAGGCAGATCGCCGATGTTGTAGGCCCTGAGTTTCTTTGGATCGAAAAAGGCAATGACTGAACCCATATCAGCCACACCATCGCCAACGCCTTTCAGCACCGCCTTGGTCCCGAGAAGGGATTTGCCCCAATGAAATTTTATCTTCATGTCACCTTTAGAGCGTTTTTCCAACTCGTTGGCGAACCACTGAAGAGCAGCAGCCCGTGTTCCTCTGTTGGGTCCAAATTCCGCGTAACGAATGGTCTTCGAAACGGCTTCACTTGCCATCCCAAGGGCCAAGCCCGTGGCAAGCCCGGCTATCATTAATGTTTTCGTCTGTCCCATGCGTTTTCCTCCTATGAAAAAAGTTTGTATGTGGTCATGTTGATGTTGCCTGTCGGTCAATCACAGCAATTCCCGGGAAGGCCTGCCCCCTGAATGTGACTGTGATTGCAGCAGCCGCCCTTCCAGAATTCGGCGCCTTTGCCATGACAGTATTTTGCGTCCGCGCCGGTCATCTCCATGAATCGCGGATGATCATTGCGGCAAATCTCTAGCTCCGTCTTTACCCAGTCGAGCGGATCACTGGCATAGTCGTCCCAATAGTCCCCAGTCATATTCAGCCCGGGCACGGCGGGGGTCCAGGATTCGTCCAACCATAAATCCGAATCGCCGTATTTGGCTGCAAGCTTGCGAATGGCTGGGTCGTCCAGAGCCAAGAGGCGACCGTTTTCGATGAGGAGCTCGTCATCTCCTTCCCGCTCCAGATGATAGGTAGGAAAATAGAGGTGCACATGCCAATGTCCGACAAGGTGACCGGCGCGTGCCGCCCGGCGTTCATCCATCGACGAAATAATGGTACCAAAGCCCATGTGAATGACGCCGGACCTAACCCGCTCATAGAGGCAGTTCACAAACCCGCTGGGGAAGTCCTTGCGCGGTCGGTGGATATGCGGATTAGTGCCGATGGAAGCTTCCCACCAGTTCATTATACCTTTATGGGGATGGCCCGGATATTGAACGTCCTTGGTTTGCTCCATCACATCTCGAAGCTTGTCGCCGAAAGCGCCGCCTTCGTTGATCTGGACGATACGAGAGTCCTCGACGATTAATTGTGTCCAGTCCATGGGCGCGATGTGGTTGGTGGTGCCAGCGATGACCCCATTACCATCTTCCTTGCCTGGCAAAAAGACCCACGGACGGCCTGTGACGTGTCCCGGCAGATAGGTGGCGCCAAATTTTGGATTACCCTCCCAGGTGCGGTTCACCAACTCTTCATTATAGAACTCGCGCCTCGAATCCCAATAACCATCATGGTTGGTAAATTCCAAATCCGTGCCCTCGGGATCAACAATTCTCGCCCGCTTCGCAGTGCGAATGCGATCCCAGGTCCATTTATCAATGGCGTTCAAAACATCAATGGGCATAACATGGGCAGGAGAGGCCAAAATCTCGGGCGTGATGAACGGCATACGTTGAATTTTTACGTAGCGGTCTGTGATGACCGGTCCGCCGTAGCCCATCAAAATTTTCTCGTATTGCTGTTTAGCCGCAATATCGTCCCACTCGTCCATCCATTCGGCAAGCTCTTTGGTGCGGAAGAGATAGTATTCCACCTCATCCGCGCCGACCCACTGCTTAATTGGCCCACGGTCGATATATTTGATATCAAATTTGACCTTGTATTTTTCAAGAATTTTTTTGCACGCCTCAATCACCATATCATCGTGCCAGTTATCCACCCGAAGGAGAACCTTCTCCCCGGCCTTCAGATCCCAACAGGCGTTGAGGCCGTGATTGTATTTACGCCTCGCAACATGCTCAAGATAAGGCAGTAGCTGATCCGAGTGAGAGATCTCAACAAATGGCGGACACCGGGGCGGACGCGCTTCCCTCAAGGGGGGCGCCTCAAATCGGGGTCTTGCGAGTGATCTTATCATTTTACTGTAACTTCCCTCTTCCCTGTCTCTAAGGTGCTGTTTTTTGACTACTCTCCGGCTCCTGCCTTCTATTGTTCATGTAAAACTCAATTAGAATCAACAAAATTTGTTCGATAAATCGCGTGCAAAATTTAATTTGTGGCAATAATGCCGACCCGGCTTTAAGACGTCACCCAACCGCCTCGATAGCAAATTCTGATCCGGGCACATTCCCACACGTACCCATTGGCCTACATTAGAACTCAAAAAACCACCAGACGGGTCCCCCCTTTGCGACTTTGGATAACAAAAGGCCACTGAATTTTCCGCAGAAAATCTCATCTCACTGCAGCACTCTCAGAATAATTCCATATGTCATTTTGAGGGTCATACAGAGCTATTAGAGGCATCAAAATTCTCTCTATTGATGCAAAGACTCAAGATTACTTTTAGTTCGTCTTAAAATGACTCCCGGAGCATGTTGTTATGGAGGTGTTTTGACATGATGTTTGCATAAGGAGATTGAGGAAAAGGGTAGTGTATTTATCACACTTTACAGTGAACTCAGAAC
>CAXFCV010000327.1:0-7403 GCA_964000975.1 uncultured Rhodospirillaceae bacterium
CAAAGGCCAGCGTCACAGCTCTACCAGAGTCGTATCAAACCAATGACACTTCGCCATAAACGGATGGCGGTCAGCGGAGGATCGGTCATTCCAACATTGCTACCGGGCGGACAGAAATATGGTCACTGTGTTTCGCTGGGTGCCCATATTAGTCTTCAAAAACATAAGCGGGGGGGACGAACACCACATTACCGATTTCGCTCCCGGGGCGGCAGCAGCGTAAACCCAGAATCCTATAATCCCTGAGCCTAGGCATTCAGAAAACAAAGCATTCGACGCACACTCGAAACCGAGACGCAGGATACGTTTTTTCAGATTTTAGTCCGTCTCTTCATCATCTTCATTCAACCCGTCCAGCTCATGCTTAAGCCGTACCGCGGTCCTATAGAGTGTCTTTCGGGGTACTTTGGTAATTTGCGCCACCTCGCTTGCCGCATCTCTGACACTTAGATTACTGAGCCGACCGACAAGCATCAGCTCCAGCTCCAATTCGTTGGGCGGCGGCGGTACTTCGGGGGGTGCGATGACGACCACGATTTCCCCTTTGGGCGCGACTTCCGCGCCATACGAAGTCGCGAGCTCGGCGAGGGATCCGCGGCGCACCTCCTCATGCAGTTTTGTCAGCTCTCGGGCGACCGCGGCGGGACGGTCGCCCAAAACCAAGGCCATATCGGCCAGGGATTTCGCCAGACGCTTTCCGCTCTCATAAACAACCAGCGTGGCTGGGATGCCGACAAGCTCCTCCAATACCGAGACGCGCGCGCCAGATTTAACCGGCAGATAGCCCTGGAACAAAAACCGGTCTGTAGGCAGCCCCGATTGGACCAGCGCGGTAAGCGCCGCGTTTGCGCCAGGGAGGACTGTCAGTGGAATATTGTCATTTATACACGCTTGGATGAGTTTATAGCCAGGATCTGAGATTGCAGGCATGCCGGCGTCGCTGACTAGAGCAATGGCTGCACCCTGCCTTAGATCGGCCAGCAAGCCTGGTCGGACTTTACCTGCATTATGATCATGGTACACCATCATAGGTGTACTTATAGAGAAGCGGGAGAGGAGTCTCCCGGTCACCCGAGTATCTTCACAGGCAATTTTATCGACCGTAGTTAAAATTTCCTGAGCACGAGCCGAAATATCACCCAGGTTGCCGATTGGTGTTGCGACGACAAAAAGACCATTTTTAATTTTTGGCATCTAAAAGCTCCTGGCAGCTTTACTTGCGGAGAGGCCCCCAATAGGGTGATATACAGTCGTGCGCCGACGCTACCGATATCGGCTAAACTCAAAAAACTCGGAACTCGGATGACGCAATGCGGACTGGTTATTTAGCATCATTTCGTGCCTCATTGGCTGGATTGGCGGCTCTTTCCTTAACCGCTTGTGATCATTATTTGTCCCATTTCAAGACAGTGACGCAAGCCCCATCGTCGACTCCGGCAGAATCAAGGACGACAACCGCTACCCGTTTAGACGCTCCTCCGCCCATCCGCCAGATGCGGTTACCAAATCAGCCTCAGGTGTCCAAGCTGAATCCCCGGCAGTCGACAGAGGGCCGCCCAACTGAGGAAAAATCCGTATCCATGGATCCATTTAGACGTCCAAGCTTAATGTCAGAGACTATCGCACGGACTCCTCAATCAGGGATCGTAACAGCCCCGGTCCCGACACCGCCGGCGGCACCAGGAATACCAGGGCAGGGAAGAGTCCCGAGTCTAATAGAAGACCCCAAAAACATCGCCGGTTCCGAGATTAGGGCCCCCGCTGGTGCGCTGGATGAAGCGCGCTTCCACGCCCCGCCACCACCGCCGACGCGAGCGACGGTGCCTCGGGTGGCCCTCTTACTGCCCCTATCCGGCCCTCATGCCAAATTGGGAAATTCTCTTCTCAACGCAGCTCAATTGGCGCTCTTCCATTTTGCCGGAAAGGATTTTGAGCTCCTGCCGCAGGATACCATGGGCACACCCGAGGGAGCAGCCGACGCAGCCGCCTTGGCAATAGGCGACGGGGCCTCTCTGATCCTGGGGCCGCTTTTTTCAAGTTCTGTAGAGACCGTTGCACCTCCAGCCCGCGCCGCCGGCATCAAAGTCGTTACATTTTCCAATGATAGAAAAGTGGCAGGCGACGGGGTTTTTACCCTGGGTTTTCTGCCCGACGAACAGGTGGAACACGTGGTGCGCTTTGCCTTCAAGCGTGGCATGCGCCGGTTCGCCGTTCTAGCACCAGACAATTCCTACGGCGCCTCCATTAGCGCGGCCCTAAAGGCCGCGGCCCTCGACCTAGGCGCTGAAATCACGGGTGCGGAATTTTATGATCCGCTGGCTGGTGACCTCAGTGGCGTGGTTAAAACTCTAGCAAACTACGAAGACCGGCGGCAAAACTTGCTGGATCAGCGGAAAGAACTGGAAAACCGGCAAGACGAAATTGCCCAACAAACCCTCAAGCGTCTGGAAAACCTGCAAACATTGGGCGACTTGCCGTTTGACGCCCTCCTGGTAGCAGATGGCGGAAAACGGCTGCAAGCACTGGCCGCCCTGCTGCCTTATTATGACATTGATCCGAAAAAAACTCGCATTCTGGGCACCGGTCAATGGGACGCGGACGGCATTGGGTCGGAACCCGCACTGGTGGGTGGGTGGTTCGCAGCCCCAGCCAAAAAAGAACGGCAAAATTTTATACGACAGTATACGGAAATGTATGCCGTCGCACCCTCTCGGCTTGCGACCTTGGCATATGATGCAACGGCATTGGCAGCCGTCTTCGTCAAACCAGACGGCCGATTTGATGTCTCGGAAATCACCGCCCCCCAGGGTTTTGCCGGCCGAGACGGCATTTTTCGCTTTCATCCGGAAGGCTATGCCGAGCGGGGCCTCTCCATCCACCAGGTCGGAAAACGTAATACCCGCGTAATCCAGAACGCACCGGCAAGTTTTCAGGCAGCAGATTAGGCCAAGTCGGACCTCCTTTAACTGGTCGGGTCAGGCAATCAAAGCCGCCAATACAGAATTGAGACGCTGACGACCCTCAGCCGTTGCAGCAAGGGTATTTTTCCCTTGTTCCAAAAATCCGCCATCGATCAGGCGCCCCAGTTTTTGGTTATCCAGTTGGGTCAGCAATGGCGCGCCAAATAGACGTTCAAAGCGCCTAAAATTAATACCCTCAGTCAATCTCAGCCCCATGAGGACGAGCTCTTCAAACCGTTCTTCCCGACCGAGAGCCGTCCGCTTTTGCGTTCCGCCGTCACCGGATTGAACCGCCAACAGCCA
Organism: uncultured Rhodospirillaceae bacterium; assembly: GCA_964000975.1. Taxonomy (GTDB): domain Bacteria; phylum Pseudomonadota; class Alphaproteobacteria; order Rhodospirillales; family UBA2165; genus TMED167. Next base: position 3,264 of record CAXFCV010000327.1, read on the forward strand.
AGCAGACGGTAGACGGATCTCCTGGATTGCCTCAGTGGCGAAACACGCATTTGGTTCGTAGGTCGGTAACCGGCCATGCGCCCCCGGACCGATCCCGATATAATACTCGCCTCGCCAATATATCAGGTTATGGCGACACTCATGACCGGGCAAGGCATGGTTGGAAATTTCATAATCCTCCAGGCCCGCAGCCTGCGCAATACTTCGTGTTGTATTAAACAGCGCCTCAGCTGCATACTCGCCCGCCGCGGGCACACGATCTTTGTGGAATTGCGTCCCGGGTTCAATGGTCAACTGATATAACGACAGGTGACCGCCGGCCAAAGCCAAAATTTGCTCTAGTTCTGACCGCCATGCTGACGTCGTTTGACCCGGGAGGGCATAGATAAAATCAAGAGAGTAACGGTCAAACACCTGAGCTGCCTCCAGGGCCGCCGTACGGGCCTCATCCGAGGTATGCCGACGTCCCAAAAAAACCAGAGACTCGTCACTCAACGACTGCATGCCCAGAGACAGCCGATTGACCCCCGCTGCCCGGAAAGCCTCAAACTGCGCTCGCTCTGCCGATGAAGGGTTAGCTTCTGCAGTAACCTCAAAGTCAGCAGAGACCGACCAAAGACTTCGGATTCGCTGCAGCACCGCAGCCACCGTATCTGCCGCCATCAGACTGGGAGTACCCCCACCAAAAAACACGCTCGTCACGACCCGGTTTTGGGTTTCGACGGCATAGCGCTCGAGCTCTGCCAAATAGGCGTCCCGCCAAGCGATCTCGTCTACGATGCCAGGAAGATGACTATTGAAATCACAGTAGGGACATTTGGACTCGCAGAATGGCCAATGGATGTAGATCCCGAATTGTGCCATCTCCGCCTCTGCCTCTTAAAATCAGGATTTAAAACACAAATCCACCAACTTTCGGAATGCTTCTGACCGGTGGCTAATTTGATGCTTTTCAACCGGATCCATTTCCCCAAAGGTAATATCGTAACCCACGGCCACGAAGACCGGATCGTAACCGAACCCCCGGTCACCGCGGGGGGGCCAGGTAATCTCACCCTGCACCGTTCCCTCGACGGACACCGTATGTCCATCCGGCCAGGCGAGTGTGAGGGCGCTCACGAAGTGCGCCGTGCGGTCTTTCTCACCACGCAGCCTGTCTTCAACCTCTCGCATCGCCGACTGGAAATTTTTGCTGGGGCCAGCCCAACGTGCTGAATAGATGCCGGGGTCGCCGCCCAACGCTGGCACTACGAGACCTGAGTCATCCGCTAGCGCCGGAATTCCTGACCCTTCTGAAGACGCCAGTGCTTTTAACTCCGCATTGGCGATAAATGTTGTACCTGTCTCTTCCGGCTCTGGCAGTCCCAGCTCACCTGCGGACACCAAATCTGCCCCAAAAGGCGCGAGGAGGTCAGCTATTTCCATAACCTTACCCGGGTTGTGCGTAGCGAGAACCAATTTTCCACCATCAAATTTTCTAACCATGCAGATCTATCCGATGTTGAGCGCGTTTTTCTGATGGTCGATAAGTTCTCCAATGCCTTTCTTCGCCAACGCCATCATGGCTGCCAAGTGGCTCTCCGAGAACGGGTCTTTCTCTGCCGTAGCCTGGATTTCAACAATCTGACCTGAGTCCGTCAGGACAAAGTTGGTATCTGCCTGGGCATTACTGTCTTCGTTATAATCCAGATCCAACGCAGCCTCCCCCTGGTAGAGCCCACAAGAGACGGCAGCAACCATACCTGTAAAAGGTAGTTCCTTGATCAAACCCAATTGTTGGATTTTGCGGCACGCCAATTGCAGTGCGACGTAGGCCCCGGTTACAGAGGCCGTTCTCGTGCCTCCATCAGCCTGCAGCACATCGCAGTCAAGGCGTATTTGGTGCGCGCCTAGTTGGGTGAGATTGGTTACGGCCCTCAAAGAACGCCCAATCAGCCTCTGTATTTCGAGGGTCCGCCCGCCTTGTTTTCCCCGCGTCGCCTCTCGGCCCATACGGTCGCCGGTAGAACGGGGCAGCATGCCGTATTCGGCGGTGACCCAACCATGCCCAGCATCACGGAGCCAACCGGGCACCCGGTCCTCAATAGACGCGGTACACAACACATGAGTATCGCCAAATTTTGCGAGGCAAGAGCCCTCTGCATGCTTGTTCACATTAGTTTCGAGGGAAATAGCGCGAAGCTGATCCAGGGCACGGCCGGAAGGTCTCATCAGTCATTACCTTAGGTTATAGTCTGCCGGCTTACAATAGCGCGGCGGCGGCAACCTAGCGGAGCACATATCCCCCGTCCAGTACTTCGCAGCAATTCCCGACGATCCGAAAAATTCCAAGCGCCGTTGACGGGACCAACGCTAAACCCTAAATTCCGACGCTTTCTTGCATTGGCAAATCAACCACCCAAATTGGAGAGGTCCCGACGGGGTATCGACAAAAGCGCGGCCTAATCATGGAGAGAAGAAAGTCTGCCATATCTGAAATGAATGCCCGCACGAGAGAGGTATTCACAAAAATAGTGGATACCTACGTGGAGACCGGCGAACCCATTGGCTCGCGCACGCTATCCCAAAAATTGAGCACTTCTCTATCTGCCGCCACCGTGCGCAACGTGATGGCAGATCTTGAAGAGGCCGGACTTTTATATTCACCTCACACTTCGGCGGGCCGGCTACCCACAGAGGCAGGTCTACGTATTTTTGTCGACGGTCTGCTGGAAATCGGCAATCTGACAAGCAAAGAATCAGCAGATTTAGAAGGCCGGTTTGCGGGTACAGGAAAAAGCTTCGCGGGTGTTTTGGAGGATGCAACCAACACGCTGTCCGGACTATCGAACTGTGCGGGCATTGTCATGGCACCCAAGACAGAGACCCCACTTAAGCACATAGAGTTTGTTCATCTTAATCCGGGACGAGCTCTGGTCGTTATTGTAACGGCCGAGGGGATTGTGGAAAATCGGATCATCGAAGTTCCCAGGGATATCCACCCTTCGGTTTTTGTTGAAGCGACCAACTTCCTCAACCAACGCCTCGTCGGTCAGACTATCGGCGACGCCCGCAACGCCATTCTGGGAGAGCTTGGACAGAACAAAGCGGCACTTGATCAGCTCACCCGCAAGATTGTTCAGGCTGGGCTTGCAACCTGGTCGGGCGAGGGTGGAGAAGGCACGCTCATTGTAAGCGGCCGAGCCAATCTTCTGGAAGACGTTACCGTAGTTACTGACCTAGAACACATCCGCACTCTTTTTAACGCGCTTGAGACCAACGAGCTCATGCTGAAGGTCCTGGAGATGACCGACCGGGCTGAGGGTGTTCAAATCTTTATTGGTGCCGACAATGAACTCTTTAATCTGTCTGGATGCTCTTTTATTGTCGCACCTTATAACTCCGGCGACAGCCGACTGGTCGGCGCCATCGGCGTCATAGGACCGACACGGATGAATTACGCGCGCATCATTCCCATGGTGGACTACACGGCCAAACTTATTGGCCGAATGATGGGTTCGCATGAAAAAGACTATGAAATAAAAAGAGAATGAGGAAAATGAACGACAAAGAAAATAAATTCGCTGACGAAAAACCAGAAGCCGAAAACGCGGACACGTCCGGAATAAAGAATAGATTTGACGCTGAGGCGGGGCCGCAACCAGAGGAACCAGGAGACAGCGCCGATGCTGTAGATGGCGAACCGACATCGGATGAAGCAACGGGAGAAAATCTGGAAGACCCGGATGGCAATAAGCCGCCAACTTACGAGGAATTGGAGTCTGACGTTGCTGCATTGAAAGACCAATTGCTCCGTACGATGGCCGAAGCGGAAAATGTGCGCCGCCGGACGGAACGCGAAAAGGCGGATGCCTCAAAATATGCGGTAACTAATTTCGCCCGCGCCGTCCTTAGCGTGGCCGACAATTTAAATCGCGCCCTCGAGAGCGTTTCCCAGGAAGCTCGGGATGCGAATGAAGATCTCAACAATTTGTTTGTCGGAATCGAAATGACTGAAAATGAGCTAGAGACTGTTTATCAGCAGTTTGGCATCAAAACCATCGAAGCGATTGGTAAAAAATTCGATCATAATTATCATCAGGCCATGTTCGAAGTGGAAGATTCAGACCAGCCCGCCGGCCTTGTGATCCAGCAGGTACA
>CAXFCV010000328.1:0-1849 GCA_964000975.1 uncultured Rhodospirillaceae bacterium
CAACGATAAATGTGATCGACCCCCAAAGTCGGACGCGCCCGTAGTTTGCGCTCTCCGTTCGCACGACATGCATGGTAAGACTCTCGGCCAATGGCTGGCTCGCGGAAAAGAACATAAAGAATAAAATTGTGACCAAAATAATTGCCCAGAAACCATCAATAAAATAGAAGGCGGCAAAGGCGGCAGCAGCAACTGCTGTCAGGCCCATCATGATTGGCTGACGCAGGCCTTTTTGATCAGCGAATTGAGCGATTACCGGGCTGGCAAAAGCGCGCACAAAGGGCGCCGAGGCTAACACGAGCCCGATCTGGGTCGCCGTCAGCCCTTTGGTGCTCAGCCAAACGGGCCAAAACGGCAACAAAATACCTATAACCGCAAAATAGGCCGCGTAATATAGGGACAGCCGAGTGGGATTGGAAATAGGGGTCATATAAACAATACGGGGGCAGCACGCATTATACTGCCCCCGTTATATCTTCCCCTATCTAAAATCTACAGCCAGATTTGCATAACATATTCGAAGGGACCTTCGACGTTGGCAAGATCAACGCGTTGCAATTTGATCTTTAGCCCAGCATCCATTCTCGCGAAACGATGGGTATATTTGCCGCCAAAATAGCGCTGTTCATCCAGGCGGTATTCCACCATATGAAAGCGTGATGTGGCGACTATTTCATCATCGCTCTCGCTTTGAATCATTACGTTGGAAACCACGTGACTTGTCCGGTGGCCAGCCTTCTGGGAGTGAGCGTACGGATGCTCCACACGCCGAATGCGCATATCCATAAGATAGTGGTCTTCCCAAAAAATATTCGGCTGGCCCTCGCCGGTTTCTTGGTCCGCACTGGCAGGCATCCAATAAATCCCATCATCCGTGAACAACCCTAACCATTCCTCCCAACGGCGTTCGTCGAGAATATCGGCCTGGCGGTATAGAAATTGTTCTACGTCTTTAAGCGTGCTTGTCGAAGAGCGTGTTGTTGTATCGTTTGACATAGTCATATCTCCCTTAAGCCGACATATATTCTTTCCAGGCGGCGAACATGTTCCGCATGGGTTGCTCGCTCATTCCTGTTACAGACGTCGTAATGCCGTTTTCGACGGGATCCTGACCGTAGTTCCGATGAAAACTCACCCAATCTCCGCCTCCCTCAAGGGTCAGGCCGTCCTGACAAGCGCGGAAGTTGTTAAGGTCATCGGCGTTTACCATCGTGGACGGTGAATTAACGTGATAGTAATAAGCTAGAGATCGGTCATAGATACCTTCGGGCGCTCCTTTCAGTCTGAAATGCCAAATTTCGGTAAGCGTCTTGTTCGCAGCCAAGGGGCGGACCGCCCGGAGCTGTTGGAGCGGCGGTTGGACCGACAAGCAAGGATAAACCAACACATGGTGTACGTTGGTTGAGAGAATCTCATCCATTCGTTTTTCACCATGAACGGCCGTCAATGATTCTTCATGGGCGACCGTTACCGGGTCCCGTGGCCGCAGACCCATGTAGCCCGCCAGCAACGTGTGGCCATAGGGGTGGCCAATGGTGTCCAAGCTGTCCCACTTCTCATAAGGTAGTGTGAAATCAGCCAGGAATTGATAGCCCATGGGCGGCTCATTGCCAGTTTTTTCTGAATAAATTCTCTGCATCTCTGCGGCAGCATCTCCCGTCGAGTGGTGCGTGATCGAGGGGTGGACCGCGTCGAGCTGATTTTCCAGAAAAATTTTCCAATTGGAATGTTGGATAATGCGGAAGCAGTTCACGACGACCTCGCATTCGCCCTCGGGAGAGCGGTTACAGATATCATCAAACGCTGCCTTTGCCCCCTGGCCAAGCCATTCTTCCAGGCTTGGACCCTC
>CAXFCV010000329.1:0-8000 GCA_964000975.1 uncultured Rhodospirillaceae bacterium
AAAATTCCTGTGCGGACGTCGCTCGCGTATTCCGAATTTAGGATGAGTTCCATTGCTATGTCCTCATAGGCCTCAGATGAGTCAGCCACGCATGCCATAAACCCCATTTTCCGGTACGCGCCGGTCGTCACCCGTCCCCGGAGAAACTTCCCGGGCAGGGTAACCACCGGCGTCCCGCAGGCCAGTGCCTCCTGGGTTGTCAGGCCTCCTGAATAATGTGGAGTATCTAAAACGAGAGGTGCGGCGGCAAGAGTTGAGAGAAAGTCCTCCCGACTCATGCGTGGTAAATAACCAATGCGGTCTATCACATCCGGAATGGATTTCCGAAAACGCTCATCTAGCAAGCCAGCCCATTCCCGGCGGCTGCCTTGTATAAGCATAAGTTTGGCCTGGGGACAGGCCCTGAGGATGTTCCCAATCAAAGCGTCAAAGTCTGGATGAAACTTGAAAAGCGACTGTGGACAGAGAATATTTTGCTCTTTCTGATCAGGGGCTGTCATGTAACCCGCAGGATTTCGGATGGGGGTCGGAATGCCATCGATTTGGACAAGATTCTCGGAGTAGGCCTCATCTGCCCTGGTCGGCTCCATCATCCGGCTAGATACGAAATGATCAATAGTGGAGATTCCCGTCGTCACGGGATGCCCCCAACCCGCACATTGAATCGGTGCCAATCGCGCGAAACTGAGAAAATAAGTAAACGGCTCTAGACCAATATCGCAAAAATAGAGAATATCCAGTTTATCTTCCGCAATTATCTGATGGGCTACCTCCAGTTGGCGGGGCAACTGCACGATCTTTGAAGCGGACCGTCCAAGCCGGGCTGTTAGCTGATCGCTTGAAGCTGCGGCAGTATAAACTATCACCTCGGCCTGACGCCCGGGCACGCCCGTGATCACCCCTTCCATCAACCTGCCCACCGTATGCTCGACGAAAAATGCGGAGACGAAGCCGACACGCACAGAACCACCCTCCATGCCAGCGAGCCAGTCTCGGCAATGGGGTGCCCCGAATGTCAAGGACGGTGCTACCCGGCGATACAGATCGGCAATTTTTATCTGTAGGTTCCGGTCATTCAATCCATGATAGGCGAGCATGAAATTGGTCGATCCGACCTCGTAAACGGGATCATCAATCCGAAGTGATTGGTCCTCGAGTTGCTCCAATTTTGTTTCCATGCGCGCGCGATAATCCTCTATCTGACCGCGGCTCTCCGGGATAACGGGCAGCAACAAAGCATCCCGGATCAGCGTGGCTCCATCCGATCGGACACTGATCGCACTGGCGTAGGCCTTGTCCGCCTTTTCCACCTCGCCCGATTGCTCGAGAACATCGGCCATATTTTTAAGGGCAGGGTTGTAGTCTGGATCGACAATCAACGCCTCTTTATACGCCTGATACGCCTCGCCATGGCGGGCCTGACGTTTAAGAATATTTCCAAGATTATTGCGTGCGCCGGCATGACAGGGGTCAAGACTTACAGCCATCCGGTACGCCGCCTCAGATTCTGAGAGCTTGTTTAGATCCCCCAGGACGAGCCCAAAATTATAGTGGTGCGCCGCACTCTTCGGGGCTAGGAGACATGCTCTCTCAAGACAGTTCTCCGCTTCCGTCAGTTCGCCCAAATAGCGAAATATGACCCCCATGTCAGCCATCACTTCATCACGGTCAGGCCCCGCTGCCGCGGCACTTTTTAGATAGTGAATGGCATCAGATTTTTGGCCTCCTTCAAAGGCCAGAATTCCCAAGTAGTGAAGGGCCGTGACATTGCGTGGATCACTCTGGAGCACGGAAAGAAAGGCATCTCGGGAGGCAGCCACATCTCCGCTCAAATGGTAAGCGCGGGCATCTTCTATCAGGCGCCTAATATCAGCCATTGGTCTCGCTTAAATCTAACAAGAGCGTGGCAAAGGCAGCCCCCCAGCCGCCATCGACTGATTGGCGGTACACCTTAAATTCCGGAAACCATGGAGACTGCCCAGCCGCCATCCATTTGTAATCCGCCGGGTGGGGCACTAGGACGCGGCCCGATTTTCCCACGGCAGCCCGGAGGTGCATGTTGGTGTTACTCACCCCGATATACTCATCCAAGCAGGCCATAACTGCGGTCATGGTCTCCAAATCTGGATCATCACCAACGACGCCCAACACCTTGTCATGAAAATGTGTCTCCAAATCTTGCAGTTCTTTGATGTTCAGTCCACGTTGGAGGTTGATAAGAGTACCGGGCCTCTCCCGCAGCAGACTAACCAACTCAGCCAAGGGCACCTCTTTGTGGAGCGCCCCTTCCCCCTTTAGGCCAGCGCGGTAAGTAAACCCGGTATACGGTGGCGGCCCTATGCTGCGGAGGCGCTGCTGGACCAACGCCAAATGGGCCTCCAACGGCGTGATTCGGAGGGATTCTGGGGCCTCAGAAGATTCTAAAAGATAGGGCAGGTCAGCGATGCTAATACCCACGTCGTGGGGCCCAGAATTGGATAGGCTGGCTGGGTCACTCAGTCCCGGTAGAGCACGCGCGGCAATCCCAGACAACCGGTGATCACCGACATAATAAACATCAGCACCCCGTGCCATTAATTCAGGCACGAACCGAAGAAAAAACAGTTCATCGCCCACCCCCTGCTCTCCCTCAAGCACAATGCGATGACCATAAAGCGAGGACGGCAGGGTTTCTTCCGGCAAAATGTGGAGCGACCGATTGGCGCTCGGCCGGTAGCGATAATGACTCCAGCCCTCCTCATAGGCTCCCATGGCCAACTGGACGAGCGAAAGATTCCATCTCGCTTCAAATAACTTTTCCGATACCGCGACCGCCGCCAGATAGGCCTCCTCGGCTTCCGCCAGCCGGCCTCGATTCCGAAGACATGATCCCAAACTCGTCAACAGCTCGGCAGAGTTAGGTTCTCGCGCAAGTGCATCCCGGAGCATGGATTCTACCGCATCATAGTTCCCGTATGCCATTAGCAAAACAGCCAAATTATGTTGTGCCTTCACGTAACCCGGCCGCTGACGAAGGGCGGACTCATAGTGCCGGCGTGCACTCTCGTGATCACCCTTCTCTTCTGTGAGGATGCCCAGATTGAAATAGACTTCGGGAAAAATTGGTTGCCGATCTAGCGCCTGAATATAATACTCCTGCGCCAATGGCCAATTTCCGGCGAGCCGGCTCAGCATTCCTAGCCCGTTCAGGGGTGGCGCAAAGTTTGGATCTAATGCCGCAGATTTGTCGAAGGCGTCGGCTGCCCTCACGAGATTTTTAGCCCTTTGATGGGCCTGGCCCAAATTGTGCCACAGTTCTGCACTCTCCGGACTCAACTTAATCATCTGCTCGAGCAAACGCACAGCGGCGTCATAATCTCCTGCCTCAAAGGCCCGCTTAGCTTCCAGCAAAGTATCGGAGGTTCTATTCATGAAGGCTCATCATAGAACCGCCGGTAAAGGGATCAATTCGTCAAACACGTATCATCGACAACCTGCTCAATACGGTTACTCGGCGGCATCCGGTGGATCGGCGTCAAGGGCGGAACGGAGAACAAGGTAGACCTTTCCAGCGTCAGACGTCATGATGCTAGATCCCAATACGGCCTCCTGATCACTACGCTTGGCGTCGCTGATCAATTCATCGAACTGACGCAGGTATCGAGTAACATATTCTCGGAACTCAGTATTTTCCCGATGTAGATGTTTAATTTTGGCTAATTTAGAGCGGGACCGCATGCCCAAAATCTTCCGCAAGAAGACCCTCTTATCTCCGCGGTTATAATTGATCCAATCATTTTCGGTGACCCGAGTTTCCATCACCCGATTGATATCGATGGCGACAGACTCAAGGGCCTCTGAAATCATTGATAGTCGTTGGAGAAAATTCTGAGAGCTGGCCTGACGCGAAAATTCTTTGAGTGAATCAGTTATTTTGGTCGCATTCTGACTGACCTCATCTAGCTCCTTTGTTTGCCGGCGTACTTCGGAGGTCATTTTCTCTGCATGCTTAGACACTTTGGCAGATGCCGAGGTCATGTTTTTGGCTCCCTGCTCCATGGATTTCCCCCAAAGCGACATATTTTGTAACGCCCGGCTCGACTCATCCGCGGCGTTTCGCGCGTGTTGCTCGACTGATGTTCCGACAGCATCAATCCCGCGCAGGGCCTCATCAAAAGAGGAAGCAATTTCATTCAACTGATTTCGAAGCTGTTCTCCGGCACCACCCATTTTGGACGATAGGTGATCAGATGCCTGCGAGACATTCTCGGTTTGTTGACGTAACGCCTCCCCGATTTCCCGAAGCTTCAGGAGGTTTTGCTCAGCGGCACCGGATGTCGACCGAAGGGTCGCCTTCATGGCCTTGTCAGCGTGGGTCGTCGCTTCGGCCGCGGTTCTGGCGGCATCAGTCATTCTATCTGCCCGCGTCTGGACCATATCTGACACTCCCTCCAGCTTGGCGAGCGCCTGATCTGAGGAATCTGTGAGTTGCTTCAACTGATCGCGGACGGATTGAGCGGAATTCCCCAGAAGCGCGGTACTATTCTCTGTCATGCCAGTCAGACGGTCGGCGCCTTCCATCAATTGCTCGCTCATTGCCTGGGTCTTTTCAACTGCCATCTCAGACGCTTGGGTCAACTGCACGGTGTGTGTCTGAAGACCAGAGGTAACCTCAGACAAAAGCTTGGCCGCGCGATCCACCGCCAAGGTCACTTCGCGGGACCGTTCATGTAACGCGCCGCCGACCCCTTCCACCCGGGCTGACGCCTCATCTGCAATGCCGTTCACTTGCTCGCTCCGGGCCTGCAATTCGTGAGCAAATGCTTGCACGTGCGAGGTCGACTCAATTGCGACTTGGGCAAACTCCTCTGCACGTTGACGGAAATTAGCACCCATACGGTTTAGCCGCTCCTCCGTATCATCCGAGGACACACAGATATCGCTAAAATCACTACTGAGTCCTTCAGCAATATTACGGAGCCGCGCTGCCGCCTGATCAGCAGCCGTCGCGGCTTCACGGGAATTCTCCAGCATTGCGGTACCAGCAGCACCCACGTCTGACACAGCATCTTTGGAAGCATTTGCCAGTTCTCTTGACCGTTCCTCCAGCGCTGATGCGACTTCACTTACCTGAATAATTAAATCTTTCGAGACCGAACGCATTTTGTCGGCTCGGTCTTCCAGGCTCTCCCAAGTGGAGTCTATCTGTGTGACCGCATGATCAGTGATCGACGATAATTGCTCAGAACGCCGTTGCAGTTTTTCGCCAACTGAGTCGATTTGATCTGTCGCATTATCAGTTGTCCGGTGAAGGTCTCTCGACTGCTGTGCTAAAGCCTCATTGACCAGCGTCAACAGCTTGGCCGCCCGGTCAGAGGCAGATGCTACCTCACGGGATCGGAAATCCATAATCTTGCTCGCAATACCGATCTCATTAACCGCATCGGCCGCTTGGCCCGTCACCTCCGATGATTTCGACTGCATCATCTCAACGGCAGCCGCTAACTTGTCAGATACCGCATCTGAGGCCTCACCCAGTTCCTGGGTGCGGCTCTCTAAAATACTACTAATGGCCTGGAGACGGCCCGTCGACTCTTCCGTATTCTCATCCATAGCGCGGGTTTCATCGCGCAGTGTATTCCCCACAGCGGTAATGCGCTCCACCGTATCCGCGGCGACGGAATTGATCATCGCCGATTGTTCCGACAGCTTTGCCATCACACCGTCTGCGTCCGATGACGCAGTTTCGGACGATACAGAGAGTTCCTGAACTTGATCGTTTAGCAGCTCTGTCAAATATTTAAGATTTTCCGCCGACGCGTTAGATTGATCTGACAACAAGGCCAATCGTCTCGAGAATTCATCGTTGGACTGGGTCACCACTTCTGTCGCCTGCGCAATCTCCCTCGAATCACGTCGCAGCGCCGCAGAAACCCGATCTACATTGGCGACGCCGGCCTCTCCAGACTCGTTGAGTTGGAGCCCAGCCTGGTGAATCCGTTCTATCGCAACTTCCAGCAGTCCGGCGGCTTCCCCTGAAACCTTGGACAGATCATCCTTCTTACGATGGAGTTGTTCGGCTGAGCCTTCGATCCGCGCGACGATCATATCGCTGATACGGCTCAATTGATCTGACCGGGCCTGCATCAGATCGCCAGCCTCTCCAAGCCCGGCAATCGACCTTCCTGTAGTTAGCGCAAGATCTTCCGAGTGCGCCTGGAGACCGGCAGCGACGCGGTCAACCTTCCCAAAGGATTGGTCCATAACATTTTCAAGCGATTGGGCCGCCTCTTTAATTTGGGCGGTAACAGAGCGCGTTCTGGACGAAGCTTTTTCGCTTACATCCTCGAGCTGAAGCGCCTTATCAGTAAAACTGGATATTGCTTCCTCCATATCGTTATGAGCCGCACTCCCGATCTTTTGCAAGGCCCGGGTCTCCTCAAACAACTCTGCACCCGAGATCTTGACGTTTTCCAGAACCTTTTTTGTTGTCCGTTCGAGGGCCGCCGCGGACTCCATTATGCGTTTCATCAGATCATCGGATTGCGATTTTGATTTCATCAAGGTCTCCGATACAACCTCTGCCTGATGGACCAGCACAGTTCCCATTATTTCCGATTGCTGTGCCACTTGGTCGGACCGTCGGGTCATATCAACGGCATACTCATTTAGGCGCTCGCCACTGGCCTCAATCAGGGCGGCCGCGCCTCGGGCGGCGTCGGCCAAATTATCTGCTTTTAGCACTAAACCCGCCTGAATCTTATCCGCCGTAGCACCAGCTTCTCGTGACACGGTTTCCAGCCTGTCGGTTCCAGTTGTAAAATGCCCCACGGTATCGCGCGCAATTTGTGCGGCTTCACCTGCCACGCGGATCAGTCCCTCGCCACTTTTTTGCAGTGCATCCGTAATGTCTTCGGTCCGAGATGCAGCTTTTTGAGAGACGTTTATCAAATCGCGGGACTGGTGGTGGAGCACATTTCCAGCTTCACGCGCGCGCGCAATTGCTCGGTCTGACGCGGTCACCAAATCTTCTGCTTGTTGGCGCAGTTTTTCGCCCGCGCTATCGGCGTTCAAGCTTGTTTTTTCGGACGCGGCGATAAGGGAATCTGTCTGCGACCGGATGAGGTCAGAAGCTGCCTGTGCCCGGCCGGAAGCCTCTTCAGAAGCTTGCGTAAGCACTTTTGCCTGTTCTCTTAGCACGTCTGTGATTTTGGCAGTGCGGGAGTGCGCATCATCAGAGGGAAAAGTGAGTTGCTTTAAATGCCAGCGCAAAGCAAAGGCTTCTTTCTCATATATTTTGCAGCGCTCAAAGTAGGCCACCACAATCCAGAGAAGCGCCAAAGGCGTGACCACGCCAGCGGCCATGCCGCCGAGTTCATGGGGCAGCAACGCCATCAAATCGGATAACTTGAGACCTTCGATGAGGAAGGCACCAGAAGCCACAAGCCAGGCAATCGACATGATCGCTGCGCCAATCGATAGCAGTCGGTAACGCGCATAAACTGGCATCCGCCACGCAGGGGGAGCCACTTCATCGACCTCAACGGAGGTGCCGGGGGGCATTAAAGGCTCCGGCTCGGCATTGGGCTGGGGCGTCTCCGCTGAGCTGGTTGCGCTCGTTACAGATGCGGCATCTTCATAACCTGATATTGGCTGAGACGCGTCAACCGAGCTGTTTTCGGTACTCTCTTCTGCACGATGAACCACCTCGATAGACGGATTAATGGGCTCAGTGCGGCCCGGCGCATGCGTCGCCATATTTATCTCCCAATGGAGGTAAGGCGCTTGCCTTGACCTCGATTATTTGCCCGTTTTAACATTTTTTTAAATGAATTGCAGTCAATATATTGCGACTATATGCTCATTTTTTCACAAAATATTGCGTCGCATCTTAATTGCAGCCTGCACGCCTGGGTAGAAACAGAAAATACCCTGTTTTCCCACCTTATTAGCGCAAATCTAGTGGGCTAATTTGCACATTGGTTCACAGAGGGTTAAATAGACCGGCCAAACACTAGACG
>CAXFCV010000330.1:0-2178 GCA_964000975.1 uncultured Rhodospirillaceae bacterium
CCGCGTTGCGTATGGTGCGCGGGCCATCGTGGAGGGCGGGTATCAGTCCCTGCCCAGTTTAACCTTTCCCGGCGGTGCGTTAATTGGCGATTCTGCCGGCTTCCTCAATGTGCCCAAAATCAAGGGCACCCATACAGCGATGAAGTCCGGCATGCTGGCGGCTGAGGCCGTAATCGCAGCACTGGCAGCAGACGCACCACCTGCCGAAATATGCAGCTATCCCACTGCAGTGAAAAAAAGCTGGTTGTGGCGCGAGCTATGGAAAGTCCGCAATATTCGGCCATCCTTCCATTGGGGATTGTGGGGAGGCATGATTTATTCGGCTATCGACACATATTTGTTCGGCGGCAACACCCCATGGACGCTGCATCATCATGCCGATCACACACAACTTCAGAGAGCCTCGGCAGTTCATAAGATTGTGTATCCAAAACCGGACGGAGAAATCACGTTCGATAAACCTACATCCGTTTATCTATCTAATACCAATCACGAAGAAAACCAGCCAGCGCATCTGACGTTGAAAGACAGCTCGGTGCCGCTCGCCATCAACCTTCCCGACTATGATGGGCCGGAGGCCCGTTTTTGCCCAGCCGGTGTCTACGAGTATATCGAAGAGGACGGTAACACCCGGTTCCAGATCAACGCGCAAAATTGTGTCCATTGCAAAACCTGCGATATCAAGGATCCGACGCAAAACATTACCTGGGTCGTGCCTGAGGGTGGCGGGGGGCCCAATTACCCGAACATGTAAATTCCCCGCACCTTCTTTTGTTGCCTCTTTTGACAAGATACTGCCCCAAAGTCGGAAATAAGAACCAAAGCGTCATTTGTGTATGCACCGGGAGATAGCTATTATCTGCAGCCGTCACCAGATGTCTTAGTAAGAAAGTCAGAAAATATTTTGAAGCCGTCAGTCAACCGAGAAGCAGCGCCCGTGCCCGAAACCGAAGAAGAATTGGATTTCTGGGGAAAACCCTCTGGGCGACTGTCGGGGCTGATATCAGGGCCCATATCAAAACCGGCGAGTGAGCCCCGCCGGTTGATAGTTTTCATCTTTGGACTTCTGGTCGGGATGGTTGCTATTTCCGGCTTATTGATTGCCCCAGTGCCGGCAATGGCAAACAATCCGTCTGGTCAAATTGGGAAATATCTTGCCGGGCGTCTTGCTCAAAATATTCAGGATCCCCGCGCCGCAATTGAATTTTACCGCGCCGCTCTGGAGAGCGATCCAAGCAACCTAGACATCCAGATCCGCGTTTTCTCAATCTTGGTCTCTGAAGGCCGGATACACGAGGCACTTCCGATTGCCCAGAAATTGGCAAGTTTAGAGAGCAGGAGAGTTAGTCTTGCCACGCTACTGCTGGTACTTCGGGAGGTGCGACAAAAGAATTATGATGAGGCGATCAATCAGCTGAACAGCTTGCCCGATGAAGGCTTCGCCGCTTTTACCCTACCCCTATTGAAGGCCTGGGTGCTTGCCGGCCAAAAAAAATATGCAGAGTCGCTAACTGTCCTCAAAAATCGAATGAGCAATCCTGGCGTGGTAGCACTTTTCGGCCCACATGCCGCCTTGATTTTGGAACGATCCGGAGATTTAGCGGCAGCTGAAGCACAATTCCAAGACGCCCTAAAAAATTTCCGTAGAGTAGGGCTTGGCATGACACGGATCGCCGGGTCCTTCTATGAGCGCATTGGCAAAGCGGATGAAGCCCGAGAGTTATACGAGGCCTTTCTAAGGAACCAGCCGGGGTCACCGCTGTTTGACCTGGCAATGTCGCGCGTAAATGAATCCCCGCCAAAGAGCCCGACGAGATTGGCCGTAGTAGAAGGTATCGCCGAAGCCCTCTTTAGCTTGTCCCGTTCCATTCAACGGCAGAATCCCATGGAAGCATTGATTTTCAGCCGGCTTGCTATTTATACAAATCCCAATTTTTCGATCGCGAAGCTTAGACTCGGAGATGCCCTGCTCCGCGAGGATCGTGTCGAAGACGGCATTACAGTGTATGAGAGCATAGCCTCAGACCCGGACTATGGTTGGGCAGCTCGGCTTAGGATCGCTCGCTCCTACAATTTTCTGGACCAAATAGAAAAAGGGGCTGCTATTCTTAAAAAAATGGCAGCGGAGAGGAAAGACCGCATTGATGCTCTTGTCACGCTCGGAGACATTTATCGCCG
>CAXFCV010000331.1:0-2565 GCA_964000975.1 uncultured Rhodospirillaceae bacterium
CCGGTCTGCATCCAATCCCAAGCCCGACAGTGTGGAGGACCAGCGACGCACGCGAACTCGCGTGAACCGGTCATCCTGATTAGACGGATCTTCGATCCAATCCTGACCTACATCGCGCAATTCATCCTTCAACTCACGTTTCGCAAGCCCCAACAGCGGACGAAGAAGAGGAAGGCCGTTGACCATGGTCGCCGCGCGCATACCAGCGAGGCCATCCGCTCCGCTTCCCCGGAGCAGCCGTAACAAAAATGTCTCCGCCTGGTCCTCCCGAGTATGTGCTACTAGCAAAGCGTCCGCGTTATTCATCCAACACCAATCCGTCAGCAACTTATAGCGTGCTTGGCGAGCAGCATCCTGGATGCCGGCCACGGGCTTCTCGCCGTCCCATCGGAGAATGTGATGTGGCAAACCCCAATCTGCCATCCATGACGCAACCAGACGGGCCTCTTGGTCAGAGCCCGATCTCAACCCATGGTCTACGGTGAGGGCAGTTAGATGGCATCCGCTTTCTCCTTGCCAGGCCTTGGCCAGCCAGGTCAGGGCCATGCTATCCACCCCCCCGGAAACGGCGATGGCGAGACGATCATGTTTTCCCTGCAGCAAAGGTCCGAAGAGCTTGCTAACGCGGGATTTTAGAGAGACGCACCCAAAGGTGGGTCCGATTAAACTGGGTCTTGGATCAGCCACACCCGGTTCTGGTTTTCTGCTGAGCCAGCCTTTTCTGGATGACGGATGGGGCCTTTGGAAAATCCTGCTGAAGTTTAGCGTATGTCGCGCAGGCCTCTTTATTTTTGTTCAAACCAGCCAAGGACATGCCAAGATTCAGCAAATTATCAGCTGCCTTTGTACCTTTCGGGTCGCTTTGATAACTGGCGAGAAACACCTCCGCCGCTCGCCGATAATCTTTGCGCACATAATGTGTTCGCCCAAGCCAATACTTAGCATTTGACGTTAAAGGCTCATCCGGATGGGTCCTGATAAACTCGCTGAGAGCCAATAACGCTCTCTCATATTCTGTCTTGCGAACTAGACCAAAGACATATTTGTATTTTTCCTGGACACTTCCTGGCGGCAACAGGGATGGGACAACAGCCTCTTGTTGTTTGAGCTCCGCCGGCTGGATTGCGTCGCCGGTCAATGCCGTTGAGGCCTTTCCCCCGACCGCTTCTAGATCGGACTGACTGATGGTCCCTAGTGTGCCTGGCTGGCCTGTTAACGCAGAGCCACCCGTCACCGCTCCGGATTGTACCCCGGCTGCCCGCGGGACTGCTGCCAACCTGGGAGATGAGGATGCTTCAGAAGCGTCAGGCTGCGCAGCGCCTTGCCCCAGTAACTGTGGGTTTCGGCTAATAACATTGAGGCGATTTTCGATGGTTTGAAGACGAAAATTGATATCATTAGATAAGGTATCCAGGCGTGCGGATATTTGGCCGAGTGTATGAGTAATATTTTCGACATTGCCCGTATTAGAGCGGGTCTCCCCCTCCAGTTGCGAAAGTCGATCTTCCACCCGGACGATATAAGCATTGCCGGCGGACGCCGGGGCGTCTCGGCGGATCGTGGGCGGCTCAATGGAGGGGCTGGCCAAGCCATTCTTAAAAATCTGCCGGCTTAAGACTTGGACATCCCGCTGGAGCCGATCCAACTGGTTTGCCAGGGCCTCCGAATTTTGGGCGAACAGAGGTTCAGGGGTCAACAACAAAACCCCTATCCCGGTCATCAAACGGAGCGAAACAGGTAAAACGGTTAATATCGTTCGCATTCCAATATCCTTCAATATTCAACAAGCTCAACGGGGTATTATATCCCTCCCCCACCGCCGCCTGTTCCTATTTACGCCGGAGACGGATCGACCCGAATAGTTTATACGATTGCCGATCCGAGTATGAGCTAAATTTGCTGAACAATGATGTCAAAAAGAAGGCGCCCGACGCCGGGTAACCCCAGCGCGGGCGCAAGCTGTGTGAGCGACACCTGCCGCTCGAGAAGTTTTTGGCTAGCTGCCGGAGCCACCAGCAACAATTGTGACAGCCCGCCGGTTTTGGCGCCAAGCCGCTTCATTCTGTCCGAGGGCTGCAGGACGCTCTTTGCCGTAAGAAATAACTCTAATTCGGTTTGGCGCAATACCGAGAGCGACGAGGAAGTCTTTCGCGGAATTAGCCCGCCGTTCGCCGAGAGCCAAGTTGTACTCGCGAGTTCCGCGTTCGTCGGCATGGCCCTCAAGTGTCAGGCTCACGCTGCCGAATTTTTTCAGCCAAGCTGCCTGCTTTTCAAGCTGGCCTCGAGCATCTGAACTTAGGCTCGATTTGTCAAATTCGAAGAAAACCCTATCACCGACGTTGACCACAAAGTCACGGCCAGTTCCCGGCTTGACGCTAGATGATGCTTGTTGATTGCCTCCACTGCCTTGGCCGGCACCGCCATCTTGCATCGTTTCAGCACAGGCTGTTGCGAGGAACAGAGCAGCCACCAGATAAATTAAGCTTTTAATACGCATGTAAAGATCCCCCTGATCGGAAGGTATGAGTGACGACAAATTTCAAGCCCGCACGCTCTCATTTAGTA
>CAXFCV010000332.1:0-1990 GCA_964000975.1 uncultured Rhodospirillaceae bacterium
CGCCGTTCTGGAAGGCCTCCAGAGAGCGTGCCACCTGATAGGCCTCAGCACCGGCTGGATCAAAAAACCGGTCGATCCGGACTTGCACATGGTCAAACTTAAAATATGCTACGAAGCCACCAACGATAAACAGTACCCCAATGCCCATAACCAGGACCATAGGAAGACCTGCCAGGAAAAATTGGATCCCCCAAACAACTGAGACGAGAACGGTCATCCCCACGTCTGGCTGAGCAAGCAGCAAGGCAACCACGCTGGCGTAAAGTCCGACGGCAACGAGGTAGCCGGGAAACTTCTCCTTTAAACGCCAGGCGGCAAACATCCAGGCAGCGATCACAGCAAAGGCTGGCTTCACAAACTCGGACGGCTGCACCGAAAGTCCCCCGAGCCTTATCCACCGGGTCGCCCCTTTAATCTCCGCACCGCCCACTAGGGTCAGTGCGGTCAGAACAATGCTCACGGTAAACATGAGGAGAGCAAGGCGGCGGACCCCGTCACGATTGAGCAGAGAGACTGCGATCATCACGCCGATGGCCACGGGCAGAGCCAAAAGTTGCCGGCGGGCAAAATAGAATGTGTCCAAATTCAGCCGCTCAGCCACTGGTGGGCTGGCCGCCAGTGTCAGAATGGCGCCTGCCGCAGCCAGGGCGATCAACGCCGTAATAGTCCAGCGGTCCACAGTCCACCACCATCGCCCCAACACGCTCGAGTCTAATCTAGAGAAAGCAGTCATAAGAGCGTCTCCACAAGGTCCCGGAAAACGGCACCCCGAGATTCAAAACTTGTGAACTGATCAAACGACGCGCAGGCGGGTGACAGCAGGACCTCAGCTGGCTCACCATAAGCACGAGCTGCCTTTGATGCCTGATGAACGGCGGTTTCTATATCGCCCGACCGGGTTAGCGGCACTTTTCCGTCCAACCCCTCTGCCAACAGATCCTGAGAATCTCCGATGAGGTAAGCATGTCGAACGGTCGACAGCGCCCCGGCAAGGATATCGACCGACTTTTCTTTGAACTGCCCCCCGACAATCCAAAAGATATTCTCATACGATGCGAGTGCCTTGGCCGTCGCCTCTGAATTAGTCGCCTTACTATCATTAATAAAACGGATGTTTCCGATGACACGAACAATTTCCTGACGATGGGGCAGGCCGGAAAAGGTGGAGAGCGCCTCGGCAATGACGGCCTCTTGGATACCTGCTATTCTGGCAGATGCGTAAGCCGCCGCCGAGTTTTGCCAGTTATGGCGGCCTGGCAGGCTCTGAATCTTGGCAAGGTCCGCAATGGGCGTTTGACGATTCTCGAGGTCATCCACCAGGATAGTGCCGTCGATAAACACGCCCCCTGGCGCCCGGCTATTGGCGGAGATGGGAATAATATTCTGGATTGAGAGCGCGCTGTTCACCATCAATTCCAGACTGATTCCCCGGCAAACTTGATCATCCATGCCGATGATCGCCTTGCCGCCACAGACAACGCGCTCAAATATAGATTTCTTAGCGGCCACATAGCCAGACATGCCGCCGTGTCTGTCCAAGTGATCTGGGCTAATATTTAATAGGATCGCCACATTAAGCTGAAGACGGGGAACCCGCTCGAGCTGGTATGAGGACAATTCCAAAACATAGGCACCATTGCCCCCCAGAGCATCAAGACGCATCACGGGCTCTCCTATGTTGCCCCCCACCGCCGCCTCGAGGCCTGCATGGCTGAGCATATGACCTATCAGAGCCGTTGTGGTGGATTTGCCGTTGGAGCCGGTAATGCCTACAAACTGAGCCTCGCTGTTGGACCGGGCCAGGAGATCCACATCGCAAATAATCTCACAGCCGTTATCTCGAGCCTTCTCAGCAATCGGATGGGGCAAGGGGAAAAAGTCAGGAATCCCGGGGCTAAGAACAAGAGTTTCTACATCGCCCCAGTCTTCTTGATAGATATCAGTCAGCGTCACCCCGCTTTGCGCGGCCGTGTTTCTCCTATCGGCCGAG
>CAXFCV010000333.1:0-4385 GCA_964000975.1 uncultured Rhodospirillaceae bacterium
CCGGACCAGATCCGGGTGGTGTGATCGATCCAAACTGATTTATCCGCCCGCGCCCCAATTTCTGGGGCGAACAGCAGCGCCGTTGCGAGCAGCAGGGACACCAATGCAAACGGAAGAACGTCCAACCTCCCACGGATAAAATGGCTTTTCGCATGCACGACGATCAGGTAGGAAATGAGAAGCGCCAGCGCGGGGAACATTGGTAATAGGTAATGAGGCCGTTTGCCACTGACAGCGCTCAGGATGATGATCGTGGCCACGAACCAAATTAGGGTAAGGCGAACGCCCCTGTCTGGAGAACGGGCCAAGCTTACACCTGCTGTGCGGAGCGACTTCGCTTTT
Organism: uncultured Rhodospirillaceae bacterium; assembly: GCA_964000975.1. Classification (GTDB taxonomy): domain Bacteria; phylum Pseudomonadota; class Alphaproteobacteria; order Rhodospirillales; family UBA2165; genus TMED167. The sequence goes on from CAXFCV010000333.1 coordinate 343, forward strand.
TGCCATGCCGTTTTCCATAACGTCGGCCAAAGAAGCCAGGGAAGAACGAGGCCAGGCAGCACTGCAAGATACCACCAAAATGGTTTTCCGTGGGCGAAGGAGGCGACGACCCGCCCCGCTGATTGTCCCCAAAAGATCGCATTTCGGTAATCTTCCCCGCCAGAGAGCCCCGCGGGGATCGCCCATCCCAACGCCAAAACAGAGCTGCCGAAAATGGCCAGGATTAGTCCAACGTACCACCGTAGCGCGTTGAGCGGAGTTGCGCACCAATAGGGAGCAAGGAGTGCTGCCGGTAACAGATACACAAGGGCCACTGGTCCCTTGGTAAGCACACCCATCCCTATGGCAAAGGCAAAAAGGCACCAACCGCGAACACTATTTCCTGTTATGACATCAAGCAGGCCATGCATACCCAGCAGTGCCCAGAAACAAATGATGAGATCAAACATGGTCAACGTTGTATAAACAGCCCAATAAAACGTTCCCACCAATAAAAATGGGGCCATCAAATAAATTGGGTAATCAGGCCACAATCTTTTGCCAAGGTAAGCCGTCATATAGAGACAACCCAGACCAAAGGTGGGGGCAATCAATCTGGGCCACCAATCCGTAACCCCAAAAACCCCCCAGCCGGCATTAATCAGCCAAAACAGAAAAGGCGGTTTGTGACTATATGTGACGCCGTTCAGATGGGGAACCAGGTAATCGTCCCTTAGCCACATTTCCCAAGCGACACTCAGATACCGTGTTTCGTCAACGGGTAAAATTGGCCGAAAAAGAAATGCCCCCGACATGAGCGCTAGCCATAATCCTGCCCAAAGCCAGGGTGATATCTGTCTCCAATCCAGGGTCATTTAACTTGATTTAGTCCTGCAATTCGATCTCGTCGGTGACAATCTCACCTTCTCAGTTACCTCCTAACAGATAATTGCCGGCCCTGAAAATGATTCCAGTTCCTGTCATCGTAGTTTTGAGGGTCGCCTTGCCGTGGTCGCAGAGTCGGGCCGACATTTGCAAGATGATGACCGTGCCGCATTTCCAAACTTTTTGCCAAGTTTCCTGTGTCACGCTGTCTGCCTATATTGACAAATTAGAGTGGACGCATAATCAATTAGCGGCCATACATAGGTGCCTTAACTGCTTGCCTTGTTGCGTGGAGAAAAAGATTCAGGATCGCGGCGCTCTCCTGGCGACTGGGAATTCGGATGACAATTCTTTATAGCCATTAAATGACCACTAAATCTTCCACTATGGCGTTTCCTAACGGTGCTGATACGCGGACCGTTGAAGAAGCCGGCGATCGCATTGCTATCATAGATATCGGATCAAATACGGTTCGAATGGTAGTCTTTGATGCGCCCGCGCGGCTTCCCGTGCCCATTTTTAATGAGCGCGTGGTCTGCGGGCTGGGAAGAGGGATCGGTAAATCGGGAAAGTTAAATGTGGACGGGGTGGAGCGCGCCCTGTTTGCCCTTGACCGTTTCGGTGCATTGGCTCATGAAATGAAGGTGAGTCAGTTCCGGATGGTGGCGACTGCAGCGGTTCGGGACGCTGAGGATGGACAGTCATTTGCCGACGCAGTTGAAGACCGCTGCGGTTTTCCTGTTGAGGTATTGAGCGGACGCGAAGAGGCCCGGTTGGCTGCCGCAGGGATATTGGGAGGGCTTCCCCAAGCAGACGGCCTAGTGGGTGATTTGGGGGGTGGCAGCCTGGATTTGGCTGCCCTTGACGCTGGGAAATATCAATATATCGAAACACTGCCACTTGGCCATCTTCGTATTACTGAAGACTCAGAGGGCGACGCGCGTAATGCAATCTCATTAATAGAAGAGAGCCTGTTAGGGATTTCCTGGCTGGATCAGGTGAGAGGAAAGCCCTTCTACGCAGTTGGTGGCGTTTGGCGGGCTATTGCCCGAATCCACATCCATCAGACGGAATATCCACTACATTTAATTGATAACTATACCATAGATGTATCCGACGCGCGCGATCTTACAGCGTCCATTTCCTGTCAGTCTAGCAAATCGCTTCGTGGCATTTACCATGCGGCGCGACGACGAGCGGAGACTCTGCCAATGGCGGCGATGGTTCTCAATCGGCTCCTTGAACACGCATCACCGGAGAAACTTATTTTTTCCGGCTATGGGCTGCGAGAGGGGATGTTTTTCGATCTATTGCCCCCGGGGATGAGAGAAGAAGACCCCCTTATCAGCGCTTGTGATGGCTTTGCTAGACGAAGTGGCCGCTTCTCTCTTCATGGCAAAGAGATCGCAGAATGGGTCCAGCCGGTGCTGCTGGGGTTAAGCGCGAAAATGAGCCGTATTTTAGAGGCAGCCGCACTTCTAAGTGATATCGGGTGGACAGAGCATCCCGATTACCGGGCGTTGCATTCCTTCATTCGGATATTGAGACTACCAATCGCTGGTGTTACCCACGGTGAGCGTATTCTGCTCGCGTTCGCTATCTACGTTCGCTACAAAGGGCGGCGAAACCAGTATGAGGTGAAGCAGGTGCGTTCACTGGTTTCAAGGGAGGAATGGCAAAGAGCGGCAACCATAGGTTTGTCCCTGCGTTTAGCTCATGTTTTGTCTGGCGGCGTACCTGGCCTACTCTCAAGAACAAGCTTAAGTTTGCTGGAAGGAGGGATAAGCGTTAATTTAAACAGTGACCGGCATTTGTTCTACGGTAGCGAGGTTGAAAAGATTGTTCAAGATCTGGCGAAAGAGATGGGCGTCAGCTACATGATCCGCTAAAATACGCCGCACGTCATTCTAACCGTCATCAAATTCAACAATTTCCAATGCCAGGTCATTTACTACCATTCCCAGGTTGCCGGACCTTAAAGCCAAGGCTTCATTGCCAAATAGATCCCGCCGCCACCCTTGCAGTGCCCGAACATCAGCTTTATCACCATACGCTGCGATTTTTTCTAAATCGTTACCCGTCGCTATGAGCTTTTGGGCTACATCATGTTCTTCACATTTATGCTTTAACAGGACTTTTAAGAAGTCCGTTACGGGGCCGAGGCCCCGCGGGAGAGGCTTATTCTTTTTTATCTTCGGCAGGTCCTTTTCCGGCACGCCGAGGCCTTCTTGAATGGCATCAATCAGCTTTCTACCCATTGGGCCCTCTGCCAGTTTTTGGCTGAGACCACGGATTCGAGCCAGGCCCGATGATGTGGTTGGGGCGTGGTGTGCGATTTCGACGAGAGCTTCATCCCGCAATATCCGTCCTCGGGGTAGGTCTCTCGATTGGGCCTCTCGTTCACGCCACGCCGCGATCTCTCTCAGAATAGCAAGATAACGCGGTTTTGCCCCCCGGCTTTTTATTCGCCGCCAGGCCTCGTCGGGCGAAAATATATAATTGCCATTGTTGAGCAGATCGCTGAGCTCTTCCTCTAGCCATGCCATGCGGCCATTCTTCTCCAGGTCTTGAGCCAGCCGTAAATAAACCTCTCGAAGGTGCGTGACGTCTGCCAGGGCATAATCGATTTGTTTCGCCGTAAGCGGCCTTTGTGACCAATCTGTAAATCGGGAGGATTTATCGATGGCGCGATCGGTCAGGTTCCGAACCAGCGTCTCATAGCCTGCAGAGTCGCCAAAACCGCACACCATGGCGGCGACTTGGGTATCAAAGAGCGGTGATGGAAGTGCGCCCATGAGCCGGTAAAAAATCTCCAGGTCTTGCCGTGCAGCGTGAAATACTTTGAGGATATTTTTATTGGCCATCAAGTCCAAAAGAGGGTCTAGGTCGATGTCGATAGCCATAACGTCTACCGCGGCAGCCTCGTTTTCATCTGCCAACTGCACCAAGCACAACTGGGGCCAATAAGTTTTTTCCCGCATAAACTCCGTATCAACGGTGATGTGAGAAGCTTTTGCCAGGCGACCGCAGAGTTGGGATAGGGATTCGGAGTCGTTGATGACGGACATTAGAGCGTTGTACACAATCTTTCAGGGCATAAAAAGTCCTAGGGCGGTTAGAGCCATAACCGTCTCCGGAATGACGTCCAGCAGCCTCGTGGCAACGTTGTGATCAAATAC
>CAXFCV010000334.1:0-3761 GCA_964000975.1 uncultured Rhodospirillaceae bacterium
CCCGCCGCAACAACGGCTTCACAGGCAGCCGGATGGCTCTCGACTGTAAATCCGGGGATGAACCAGGTGGATGGCAGATCAAGTTCGCCTAAAGTATCCAAAATTCGGCCCGCAGCCATCACGCCAAATTCGCCTCGGGAGCGCGGTGTAGGAGTCGTCCAACCACGGGATATAAAGCCCGACTCGGCGTCAAAATCAAAGGTTAGGCATATAATATGCCGAGAAGCGTCACTCACGTCTATAATTACTCACAAAAGAATTTTTGGCGGGTGAATTTGGGATGGGCGCCATTTCAACCCACCGACCCTCCGACGCACTCTGGAGGCATGCTGCCGATAATTGAACATCACGGATGCCAGCGCCAAGCGGCGAGACTGCTGGTACGTCCCCCGCTACATGACAGATAAAACTCTCCCATCCATACCGGTACGGATTTTTGTAAGTGCCCTCCGCGGGCACCAATTCCCAATCACCCCGAAAATCACGGGTGGAGAAACCCCGTTTATTACGCCCGAGGTCAAAAGTTCCGAGAACCGGCGTTTCCTTGGCGGACTGAGTCCAGCAGTCCCAGAGCCCCGCAACAGCAGAGCCTTCTGTTCCATCGATTTTTAAGGTCAGTTGATCTTCCCCGCGAAGGCGCGTTCCCCAAGAACTAAAAATGCTCCCGATGACCCCAGATTCCAATCGAAGGAGAGTATGGGCGTTGTCTTCCACATCTACATCGAAAGGGGCCCCGGTTTCATCGACACGCGTTTTCTGGATTGTCGATGCCACTGTAACAACGCACTGAATGGGCCCCAGGAGCCCCTCAATCATGTAGCGCCAATGAGGATACATATCGGAGATCAGTCCACCGCCAGTATTGTCTCTATAGTTCCAGCTCGGTCTTTGGGAGGCCCGCTCCACTCCATCGAATATCCACCAGCCAAATTCCAGTTTAAACCCGGTAACCCGGCCAAAAAACCCGTCCTCCATAAGCCGCCCCAACTTCAACATTCCGGGCAGATGGAGTTTGTCTTCTACCACACTGTGTTTGAGGCCCCGCGCGTCGGCCTCTGCCAGAATAGCCAATCCTTCTTCCACTCCTGGTGCAATCGGTTTTTCCGAGTAGATATGCTTGCCGGCTGCGAGCGCTTTATGGAGGAATTTGGCCCGTAAATGGGTCGCGGCAGCATCGAAATAGATGCTGTAGCGACTGTCCGACAAAGCAGCGTCGAGATCCGTCGTCCAGTCTTCCAAATTTGTGGCCCTGGCGACCCCAGCAAGCTTATCTTGATCTCGTCCCACCAACAACAAATCGGGTATTATTTGCACACCGTTCACCGCTAGTCCTCCTTCCTCACGGATGGGGACTAGAGAATTGGCAAGATGTTGGTTGGAGCCAATCCGTCCGGTGGCACCATTCAAAATGATGCCAAGAGTATGCGTATTCATTCGTGTCTTATCCGTTCTCAATGGCTCATCAATATGGGAGTTTCTGAATTGTTCATCATATGCCGGGTCACACCGCCCAAGATAATTTGGATTAGCCGAGAATGGGTAAAGGCACCCATAACAATCAAATCGTAACCATCCAACTTTGCCTTGTCGGATATGATCTCACCTGCCGACCGGTCAGCTGGCATGCTCTCAATGACCGCACATACGCCATGCCAAACGAGCTGATCGGCTAGGTCCTTGGCACTGTCCTGAATGAGGCTGTTATCCAGCCCCACCGAGATGATCGTGACCTTATCTGCTCTCTCTAGCAGCGGAAGCGCTGCGTTGACAGCGCGGGCGCCCTCCGCCGTGCCACTCCAGGCAATGAGTATATTTGTTCCCATTTTCTCGACAGGTGCGAGGGGCAATAACAGCACAGGTTTACCGGTCTCGAAAATAGCCGCGTGCACCATCACGAGCGGCGGGCGATCACTGTCTGGATTAGGCCGCGAGCAGATCACGAGGTCAGAAACCTTGCCCAAGCGTGATACTATTTCATCTTCCCGCCCTTTGTAAAATGATAGAGATGCTGTGATGTGGTCATCTCCCGCCAGTGGTTCGTTCGTTAGATTCACCGCATTGGCTGCAACGAAAGCATCGAATTTTTGACGGGTACTTTTGGCGCGCTCAGCGCTATCATTTTCGGCAAGATCCATCATCTCTTCAATCATGGACCCCGACATACCATCCCCCAACAGCGGCACGGCCTCTTTAATATCCGCACGGACATGCAGCGCATTTATGTGAGCCCCTGTGGTGCGGGCGAATAGAAGGGCCCCCTCTAGTATCCGAGGGGTGGCGTCGCCACCACCAATGGGAACAAGAATTTTTCGAAAGGCCATGTCACCCTCCTATGTTATAGCTCGTCCCGGCGCTCCTCAATCCTCTCCGGGTCGAGATGGATCAAAATCTCCGCATTCGGAAATTCGCTCTCTGCACTATACATCACGTCATCAGAAATTTCATGGGCTTCAATGAGTGTTAGCATCTTGTCCATTCCCAAGTGAATTTGTATGAAGGAATAGGGAAGTGATTCCGGTTCCGCATGTCATGGAAGTTCCGGACGCTCGGATGCTGGATCGCGATTTCGCGAATTTTGATCCTGTCTCCATCAGGAAACTCACAGTCCATCAAATCGTCCAGAGCTGTTGCAGCAACTGGCCAGGAGCCAACCCCCATACAAAGGACAATGGCGACGGTAAAGAGCGGATCAGAATAGGTAACTCTGCCATAAGACGCGACGAATAGGCTGACGATGACAGCGATGCTCACCAAAATGTTCCATCGGTAGTGGAGAGATCCGGCCACTACCGCAATGGATCCGGTCTTATTTACTACAAACGATTGGAATAGCACCAGGCCACCGGTTAGAACGAGCTCCAGAACCATAACCACGATGCCGATTTCGCTGTTCACTACTTCTATTGGATAAACAAGGCGATCAATCGTTTCCTATACCAATAAGACGCCCGAGCCAGCAATAAAAGCGGCCTAGGCGGGCCCTGCCGTGGCTTCCGCCTTGCTATGGCCAAAGCGATGCTCCCTAATCGGTCGGCTGCAGAGCATGCCGCACCGCAGAGAGATTTACGATAGAGGCCCCGACGTCCAACAGGGAGTCCAAAAGGGATGCAAGGAGGCTAACGGATTGAGTTGAGAGCCAAGCCCCCAGTTTGGCAACAGTAAGAACGGAGGTTACCGTGACAGAGGCATATATTACGCGGCTCACAAGAGTCGCAGCACTGCTACTCACTCTCATCTAGTCATCGTGCCTCAGCTTGGTATGGTTTTTCCGCCCTATAAAGCCTCTCAAGAAACCAACTTATTCAAACTTAGTTTGATGGACATTTACCGGCGCTTATGGATACAAACGCTGGTTTATCCAGTCACCATTTTCTGTAATTGTATAGACCTCTCTGTCATGCAGTCGAAATGTCCCTTCCGACCAAAATTCGATGCGTCGGGGAACCACTCTGTAGCCCTCCCAAAAGTGAGGACGCGGCACCTCGCCGATTTGATATTTGGTCGTGAAGGCGGCGATGCGCTTTTCCAACTCGGAGCGGTTATCCATCGGCTTAGACTGTTTGGAGGCCCATGCCCCGATTTGGCTGCCCCGTGAGCGAGACTGAAAATAGGCATCGGCATCAACGTCGCTTACCTTCTCAACAGCACCATCAATTCGGACTACTTTCATCATCGATTTCCAATGAAAGCACAAGCTGGCGTTTGGATTTGCCGCAAGTTCTGAGCCCTTGCGACTCTCAGAATTTGTGTAGAAGACAAAG
>CAXFCV010000335.1:0-8304 GCA_964000975.1 uncultured Rhodospirillaceae bacterium
CTTACGGAGTAGCTCTCGCCATGCGGACGGACCCGTCCGACAACCATCTCTCCGAGGCTTATGACCACTTATTCAATACCCGCCCCACGGCGATCAATCTGCGATGGGCTCTGGATGATATGACGCGCTTGTTAAGCGCAATTCCACCGAACCAACGAATCATGGAGGCTTTTCGTCGCGCGGCTGAAATTAGTGACGAGGATGTCGCAATCTGCGCCAGCATCGGCGAACACGGACAAGCCGTAATCGAGGCGGCGTGGGACAAGAAAGGACGGGCCGAAAAGGTAAACGTGCTGACGCATTGCAATGCTGGGTGGCTTGCCACGGTGGACTGGGGCACAGCGCTGGCGCCTATCTATAAGGCCTTTGATGCCGGGATCCCGGTCCATGTCTGGGTGGACGAAACCCGGCCCCGCAACCAAGGAGCCAGCCTGACGGCCTGGGAACTCGGCCAGCACGGCGTAGATCACACGGTCATCGTTGATAATGCGGGCGGCCACTTGATGCAGCATGGTATGGTCGACCTCTGCATCACGGGTACGGACCGCACTACATACACGGGCGATGTGTGTAACAAGATCGGAACCTATCTCAAGGCACTGGCTGCCCAGGACAATGACGTGCCATTCTATGTCGGGCTGCCGTCTCCCACAATAGACTGGACTGTAGAAGACGGCGTGCGAGATATTCCCATCGAAGAGCGGGATGCGGCAGAAGTCACCTCGATGTCAGGCCGGGGGAAGGATGGCACATTCAGCAACGTGCAACTTACCCCCAACGCCAGCCCCGCCGCCAACTATGCCTTCGACGTTACCCCGCGCCATCTCATCACCGGCCTTATCACAGAACGCGGCATCTGCGACGCGTCCGCCGATAGCCTCAGGCATCTTTTTCCGGAAATGGCGTAGCCCACACCCGTCCAGGACCGTTGTCGTCATTGAATCCGAGGGACTTCCCTTTAAAGTGCTCCCATGATGACTGTCCCTAACATCGTGACCGTTCTGCTGCCGCTCCCGCTGGGCAATGGCTACACCTATGGCGTTCCTGATGCGCTTGACCTTGGGCCCGGGGATATTGTCTCCGTGCCTCTGGGACGACGGCAGGTCAACGGGGTGGTTTGGGATAGGGAGCCTGGAGACGTCTCACCTGGAAAATTAAAATATATTTCGGCCAAACTCGATGTGCCGCCCCTGCCGCGGGTCTCCCGCGATTTTGTGGACTGGGTGGCGGCCTACAACATGGCATCTCCTGGCACAGTCCTGCGCATGGTAATGAGCGTGCCTGCCGCCCTAGAGCCGCCGAAACCCGTCATCGCCTATGCCCTCAATAGCAATCCGCCAGCCTACAGGGCAACGACAGCGCGCGGCCGGGTGCTCGCGGTATTGAAGGATAGTCCACCCAGACCGGGTCCGGAATTGGCTCGAGAAGCCGGCACGAGCCCGTCAGTCATCAAAGGCCTTGTCGAGGCCAATATGCTGATCAAACTGGCGGTGCCGCCGGTGCCGCATTTTACCAATCCTGACTGGCGGACACCTGGACCAACCTTGTCAGCCGATCAAGCCGTCGCCGCAACCGCGATCCGACACCATGTATCGGATAGCGCCTTTCAGCCATCCGTCCTTGAGGGTGTGCCAGGATCCGGCAAGACAGAGGTGTATATGGAAGCGATCTCGGAGGCACTTGCCGGTGACAAACAAGCGCTCGTCTTGCTGCCGGAGATTGCCCTCAGCGCCCAGTGGCTGGAACGGTTCCAAGAGCGCTTCGGTTGCGCGCCGGCCTTGTGGCATTCGGATCTGACCGGTGTGCAGCGCCGAACCACTTGGCGCGCCGTGGCGAGCGGCGAGGCCAAAGTGATTGTTGGCGCGCGCTCTGCCTTGTTCCTACCCTATCCGGATCTCGGTGTGATCGTCATTGACGAAGAGCATGACGGGTCCTTCAAACAAGAAGAGGGTGTCGTTTATAATGCCCGGGACATGGGCGTAGTGCGGGCTAGTCTCGGCGGCATTCCCGTGGCCTTGGTGTCCGCCACACCGTCTTTGGAAACGATGCAAAATGTGGCCGAAGGCCGTTATGAACACTTTAATCTACCGGCCCGGCACGGCGGCGCGGCACTCCCCGACATCCTGACGGTGGATATGAAGGCCGCCGGCCCGGACCGGGGAAAATGGTTGTCGCCAGATTTGATCAATACTCTAAAGGAGACGTTTTCCCGCGGTGAACAAGCGCTGTTGTTCCTCAACCGCCGGGGCTATGCGCCCCTGACTTTATGCCGCGCCTGCGGCTTTCGCCTGCAATGCCCAAAATGCTCTACCTGGCTTGTGGAGCACCGGCTGGTGGGTCGCCTGCAATGTCATCAGTGCGGCTACCTCGCCACGATGCCTCGGGTCTGCCCGGATTGTAGCGCCGAGGACAAACTCACTGCTTGCGGGCCCGGCGTTGAGCGGCTGGCCGAAGAAGTAGACCAGCTCTTTCCCAACATCGAAAGCCGCATCGTTGCCAGCGATACGCTGCAGGGACCGGGTCAAGCGGCTAAGCTCGTGCGCGAGATCGAGTCTCGGGAAATAGAACTTTTGATAGGCACACAAATTATCTCAAAAGGGTATCATTTTCCATATCTCACTCTGGTCGGTGTCGTGGATGCGGATCTCGGTCTGGCTGGCGGGGACCTCCGGGCATCAGAGCGGACATATCAATTACTTTACCAAGTTGCTGGCCGCGCCGGCCGGGCGGAGCGGCCAGGAAGGGTTATCCTGCAGACCTACATGCCCGATCATCCGGTAATCCAAGCCATTTCCACCGGTGACCGAGAGAGGTTTTTGAGAGCGGAGACGCAGGACCGGGAAAATAACATGATGCCGCCGTTTGGTCGGCTTGTCGGTGTCGTTGTGTCGGGTGCGGATGAAGCTGCGGTTGAGCACGCGGTCAAAACTCTTAACCGGACGGCGCCCCGGGACGACAAGGTTCAAACGCTCGGTCCCGCCGAGGCGCCTATTAAGCTTTTGCGAGGTCGGCACCGCCGTCGGTTCCTCCTGAAGGCAGGAAAAAACGTCAACATACAGGCAAGAATTCAGCGGTGGCTTGCCGCGGCTCAAGTACCACGCAAAATACGCGTCCATGTGGACATTGACCCATATAGTTTTCTATAGCCGATCAACGCCTAACTATCTGTAATAAATGGTAAAAATAAGTAACCACTGTTGCCTTGGGAGTCCGCTTGTCAGCCGCAAATGAGTATGCTAGACAACCTCGGCTTTTGATTGGCCGGTCTGTTTTCAGGCGGGTCAATGTCGAATATATTAACCGACGTTCCATCGTTTTCGGTCGTTTAGGCGGCGGGAATTGGCCAGGGAACTCATAAACGAGGTTTAACTGAGTTGGCTTCCGATACCACAGGCGTTACCGGATTAGCTGGTCGTTATGCCACCGCACTATTTGAATTGGCGGAAGAGCAGAACACGCTGGATCAAGTCGCTGACGACGTCAGGACCCTGGCAGCGCTGATAGATGGAAATGATGAGCTTACCCGCATGGTTCGCTCTCCCGTGATATCTCGGTCAGCACAGGGAGCTGCGATGGATGCCATCCTGGCGCGCGCGGGAGCGAGCGACCTTACACGTAAATTTATTGGATTAACTTCGTCAAACCGCCGGTTGTTTGCGCTAATGGATATTATCAATGGTTATCTGATGATTCTTGCGGGACGCCGGGGCGAGCTCACGGCGGATATCACATCTGCCCAACCTTTGAATGACAAACAGACCCAGGATCTCCTGGATGTGCTGAAACGCACGGTTGGCGGAAATGTCAGTTTAAGCACCAAAGTAGATCCGAATCTGCTTGGCGGTCTTATCGTCAAGATTGGGTCACGAATGGTTGATTCTTCACTTAATACGAAGCTGCAACAGTTGCGGCTCGCCATGAGAGGGGTTGGATAATGGAAATCCGCGCAGCGGAAATCTCCGCAATTCTCAAAGAACAAATTGAAAATTTCGGGACCGAGTCTGAAGTTGCCGAGGTTGGTCAGGTTCTATCAGTCGGTGACGGTATCGCCCGTATTTATGGGCTGGATAAGGTCCAGGCTGGGGAGATGGTCGAATTTCCAGGGGGTATCAAGGGCATGACCCTGAACCTCGAAGAAGACAATGTGGGTGTCGTGATCTTTGGCGATGACCGGAGTATCCGCGAGGGTGACACGGTCAAACGAACAGGGGACATTGTCGATGTTCCCATCGGCAAAGGGCTTCTGGGCCGTGTCGTAGATGCCCTCGGTGAACCAATTGACGGTAAGGGCCCGATCAACGCAGATCGGCGCGGCCTGATTGAAGTGAAAGCACCGGGCATTATTCCGCGGAAGTCGGTGCATGAGCCCATGCAAACGGGCATCAAAGCTATTGATAGCCTTATTCCAGTTGGCCGCGGCCAGCGTGAACTGATCATTGGTGACCGTCAAACCGGCAAAACGGCGATTATCGTTGATACCATCTTAAACCAGAAGAAAATCAACGACGCTGCAAAGGATGACTCCGAAAAACTGTTCTGTGTGTATGTTGCGGTAGGGCAAAAACGCTCCTCCGTCGCCCAACTCGTCAAAAGCCTCGAGGAAAATGGAGCGATGGAGTATTCGGTCGTTGTCGCCGCTACTGCCTCTGAACCAGCGCCAATGCAGTTTCTAGCGCCCTACACAGGATGTACCATGGGCGAATATTTCCGTGATAACGGCATGCACGCGGTGATTTTCTATGATGATCTAACAAAACAGGCCGTGTCTTATCGACAGATGTCCCTTCTTCTGCGCCGGCCACCAGGGCGGGAAGCCTATCCGGGGGACGTTTTTTATCTCCACTCTCGCCTATTGGAGCGCGCTGCCAAAATGGGTGATGAGGCTGGCGCAGGGTCTTTAACAGCCTTACCGGTGATTGAAACCCAGGCAAACGATGTGTCGGCTTACATCCCGACAAACGTAATATCCATCACTGACGGGCAGATTTTTCTTGAGACGGACTTGTTCTACAAGGGCATACGCCCAGCGGTGAATGTCGGCCTGTCGGTCTCGCGCGTAGGATCAGCCGCCCAGGTAAAAGCCATGAAACAGGTAGCAGGCTCCATTAAACTGGAACTGGCACAGTACCGCGAAATGGAGGCCTTCGCACAATTTGCTTCAGATCTGGATGCCTCTACCCAGCAGCTGCTGGCGCGCGGGTCTCGTCTTACAGAGGTCTTAAAACAAGCCCAGTTCTCCCCTTACGCGATGGAGGAACAAGTGGTCGCCATCTTCTCCGGCGTCAATGGCTTCTTGGACAGCATCCCAGTGGATGACGTGGTCCGTTTCGAACGTGCCCTTATGGACGCTGTTCGGGAGAAGGGAGCGGACATTCTGGAGGCGATCCGGACGGATGAAGCCATTTCAGATGCAACCGAAGAGAAACTGAAAAGCTTCATCGGTGATTTCGTAGGATCTTTTAGTTAAACCTCGCACCCAGGCCAGATTTTTGGCCAGCGGCAAGCGGATACAGATTAACGGACGACATAGCGAACCAGCCATATGGCAAACTTAAAAGAGCTCAAGACCCGTATCTCCAGCGTAAAGTCGACGCAAAAGATTACGTCTGCCATGAAAATGGTGGCGGCGAGCCGACTCAAACGTGCCCAGGAAGCGGCAGAGGCGGCACGGCCCTATGCAGAGCGTATGGAGCGTATGATTTCGTCGATACTGGAGAACACAGGGGCAACCGAAGGTGGCTCTAAATTGCTTGCGGGAACAGGCGCCGAGGATACCCACTTGATAGTGGTTGTGACATCCGACCGCGGCCTGTGCGGGGGCTTCAATTCCAGCATCAGTCGGGAAGCACGTAATCGTATTCGCGACCTGCAGGCAGCAGGCAGAACAGTTAAGCTTCTCTGCGTTGGCCGGAAAGGCCGTGACCAACTTAAATCAGAGTTTAACGATAATATCCTTGAAACTTACGATGGTATCGGTCGCAGTGGTGTGACCTTCGATGAAGCTGATGAGGTCGCAAATCAGATCATTGGAATGTTTGATAGCGGTGAATTTGATGTCTGCACTTTAGTTTACAATAAATTTGTCTCCGCCATTACGCAGGTAGTCACGCCTCAGCAGATTATTCCCGTCGAAATTAACGTAGCAGAAGAGACGACAAAGGACGACACAGCGCCCGTCAGTGAAGGGCCCGCAGCGACCTATGAGTATGAACCATCCGAGCAGGAAATTCTGTCAGAAATCCTGCCGGGTAACTTGAAAATACAGGTGTTCAGGGCACTTTTGGAGAGCAGCGCGTCTGAACATGGCGCACGTATGTCCGCCATGGACAATGCGACACGGAACGCGGGAGATATGATCGACGGCCTGACACAGACCTTTAACCGGACACGTCAAGCGAAGATCACCAGCGAGTTGATTGAAATTATTTCTGGCGCGGAAGCGCTCTAACTCAACAGGAGTTTAGGACAATGGCCAAAAACAATGTTGGCGCAATTTCCCAGGTGACGGGGGCGGTGGTCGATGTAAAGTTCGATGGTGACTTGCCCGAAATTCTGAACGCCCTCGTAGTGGATAACAACGGCACCCGTTTGGTGCTCGAGGTTGCCCAGCACCTGGGTGAATCCCAGGTCCGCACGGTCGCCATGGACACGACAGACGGTCTCGTGCGTGGTGCGGAAGTGGTCGACACGGGCGAGCCGATCAACATGCCGGTTGGACCCGAGACCCTTGGTCGAATCATGAACGTTGTGGGCGAACCGGTTGATGAGCGGGGCCCAATTGAGACCAAGACGACATTGCCGATCCACCGCTCTGCACCTGAGTTTCTGGACCAATCCACAGAAACCGAAATTCTCGTCACCGGCATCAAGGTCGTTGACCTGATTGAGCCTTACGCCAAGGGCGGGAAAATTGGCCTGTTCGGCGGGGCCGGTGTTGGCAAGACCGTGATCATCATGGAACTTATTAACAACATCGCCAAAGGCCATGGTGGGTATTCCGTGTTTGCTGGTGTTGGGGAACGAACCCGTGAAGGCAATGATCTTTATCACGAAATGATGGAGTCCGGCGTCATCGTGCCGGACGGACCCGGCTCCAAAGCTGCTCTGGTCTACGGCCAGATGAACGAACCCCCCGGCGCCCGCGCGCGTGTCGCGCTGTCAGGTCTGACGGTCGCTGAGTATTTCCGCGATCAGGAAGGCCAGGATGTGCTGTTCTTCGTCGATAACATCTTCCGCTTTACCCAAGCGGGCTCTGAAGTGTCCGCGCTGCTGGGCCGCATCCCCTCGGCGGTGGGCTATCAACCCACACTCGCGACTGACATGGGCGCCATGCAGGAGCGAATCACATCAACCAATAAAGGATCTATAACCTCGGTGCAGGCCATATATGTGCCAGCGGATGACTTAACCGACCCTGCGCCGGCCACGTCCTTCGCCCACCTGGATGCGACAACGGTGCTGAGCCGCCAGATTGCGGAATTGGGGATCTACCCGGCTGTGGATCCGCTGGACTCCACGTCCCGCGTGCTCGATCCGAAAATCGTGGGTGACGAACATTACACCATTGCCCGCGAGGTACAGCGTATCTTGCAGACCTACAAAAACCTCCAGGACATCATCGCCATTCTGGGCATGGATGAATTGTCGGAAGAAGATAAGCTAACCGTTGCCCGGGCGCGGAAAATTCAGCGGTTCCTGTCTCAGCCCTTCCACGTGGCCGAAGTCTTTACCGGCACGCCAGGCGTATTCGTCAACCTGGAAGATACCATCAAGGGCTTCAAGGGCATCTGTGCAGGTGAATATGACCACCTGCCTGAGGCGGCCTTCTACATGGTCGGCACCATTGAAGAAGCCGTCGAAAAAGCGCAGAAACTCGCAGCGGAAGCAGCCTAAGGGTTATTCACGGTGGTAGATAAACTCATCTTCGAATTGGTCTCACCCAGCGCCCTGCTCGCCTCGGAAGAGGTCGACATGGTCGTCGTCCCGGGCGCCGACGGTGATTTCGGCGTGCTTGCCGGCCACGCGCCTGTTCTCAGCAACCTGCGGGCCGGCGTTGTCGATATCCATAATGACGGTCAGGTGACCAAAAGCCTGTTCGTCGAAGGCGGCTTCGCCGAAGCTGCCGGTGAGCGCTGCACGCTTCTTGCCACAAAAGCCCAAGACGTCGCTGATATCTCAGCAGACGATGCCAGCGCCCGCCTCACGACGGCGCAGGAAGCCGAAGCCGCTGCCGATGAAAATGGCAAGGTTGCCGCGGCGCAAGAAGTCACCGTTGCTGAGGCGATGGTCTTCGCGGCCAGCAAC
>CAXFCV010000336.1:0-1728 GCA_964000975.1 uncultured Rhodospirillaceae bacterium
ACCAGAGCTTTCCAGCTGAAATACGCCGGTACTGTCGCCGCGGCCAAGCATATCAAAGGTCGGCTGGTCATTAAGCGGCAAGTGATCAATGTCGATCTCGATGCCGCGCTGATTCAGCAGTTCAACGGTGGTCGACAGCACGGTGAGAGTTTTCAGTCCCAGAAAGTCGAACTTCACAAGACCGGCAGCCTCGGCCCATTTCATGGCAAATTGGGTAACCGGCATTTCGGACCGGGGATCTCTGTAGAGCGGTATCAGTTCGGCAAGAGCCCGGTCGCCAATGACAACTCCAGCCGCATGGGTGGAGGCATGTCGATAGAGGCCCTCCAGCTTCTTGGCAATCTCCACGAGCCGGGCGACCATGTCGTCCTCGTCAATTTCCCGACGCAGTTGCGGCTCTCCGTCAATCGCCTCTTGCAGTGTTACCGGGGCAGCGGGATTATTAGGGACAAGTTTGCAAATTCTGTCCACCTGGGGATACGGCATTTGCAGCACGCGGCCCACATCCCGGAGAGCCGCCCGAGGTTGCAATGTACCGAATGTGATGATCTGCGCAACCCGGTCTGATCCGTATTTCTGTTGCACATAGCGGATCACTTCGTCGCGCCGGTCCTGACAAAAATCTATGTCAAAGTCCGGCATGGAGACTCGTTCCGGGTTAAGGAAACGCTCAAACAGTAGACCGAACCGTAAGGGGTCTAGATCGGTAATGGTCAGCGCCCAGGCGACGACGGATCCGGCCCCCGATCCTCGGCCCGGACCAACTGGAATCCCTTGATCTTTCGACCAGCGGATAAAGTCCGCAACAATGATAAAATAGCCAGGAAAGCCCATATCTCTGATCACGTCTAGCTCGTAAGCCAGTCGTTGGCGATAGGGTTTGGCGCGTTCTTCCCGCTTGGCCGCATCGCTAATGCCCTGAGCAACATCCGTTTCGATGCGCGCCTCAAGCCCCTCTTTAGCTAATACTTCCAGGACGCTGGCGTCGCTGAGGCTATGGTCACCATCGCCTTTGGGGGCCGGTGGCAGCATTGGTTCCCTGGTTTCTGTTTTTATTGCGCATCTCTGCGCAACGACCAATGTGTTGTCGATAGCTTCCGGCAGATCGGCAAATAAGGCCCGCATTTCCTGTGGCGACTTAAACCGGTGTTCCGGCGTTAAACGGCGGCGCCCGGGCTGGCTAACATACGCACCCTCCGCGATACAGATTAGAGCATCATGGGCCTCGTACATCTCAGGCGAGACGAAAAAACATTCGTTGGTGGCAATTAGCGGAAGATCATGGTGGTAGGCGAGATCTAGAAGGTCAGGTTCAATTTGGCGCTCAATATCGAGTCCATGCCGCATCAGTTCCACATAGAGTCGGTTCGGAAAGATGTCCTGGAGTAATCCTAAGAGCTGTTCCGCGTGTGCTGTCTGACCCTCCCGAAGCAACCGGCCAACCCCGCCTTTTGGCCCCCCAGTAAACGCGATTAAACCCTCGCCATATTGCTTTAATTGGTCCAGGGTAACCTGGTTTACACCACTCTTATCGGGCTCTAAGTGATAGTGGCTCACCAGTTGGAGAAGATTGGCGTATCCGGCCGCATTTTGCGCGAAAATAACGATTTGGTCAGGGTCCATCAGATGGCCCTCGCCGCCGCCGTTCTGCGCTCTTAGCTTTTGATGCCTCGCTCCTTCTAGCTGGAATGGCCTCACGCCCAACTGGCAGCCGATGATGGGTTGCAG
>CAXFCV010000337.1:0-1573 GCA_964000975.1 uncultured Rhodospirillaceae bacterium
ATCAAAGTCGGAACATTCCCATTTGTAGGAAACGGTAAAGCAATTGCGATCGGGGAGCCCGAAGGCATGGTTAAAACCGTTTTTGACGCCAAAACAGGCGAGCTGTTGGGCGCGCACATGGTTGGCGCTGAAGTCACCGAACTCATCCAGGGATACAGCATTGCCAAAACTCTGGAGACCACGGAGGTAGAGTTGATGGACACCGTCTTTCCGCACCCAACACTCTCTGAAACGATGCACGAGTCGGTACTCGATGCCTATGGGCGGATGATCCACTATTGACGTCTGGAGTGGCCTGCCACCAGTATGCCCAATAACAATGGCCCCGATTACTTGACCCCTACACTAAGAGGCTTAAATTAAGCAGAACATGTCGACCGTTGAACATCTCCGTCACCCGGAACTCCGCAACAAACCGGAAAATCCATCGCCTCGTAAACCCGACTGGATTCGCGTGAAAGCGCCAGTCTCCCCTACCTTTGGCGAGACCAAGCGTATAATGCGGCATCTCGAGCTTTCGACGGTGTGCGAGGAAGCGGCATGCCCAAATATAGGCGAGTGTTGGGCACAAAAACATGCGACGGTGATGATCCTGGGCGAAATTTGCACTCGTTCCTGCGCCTTTTGTAACGTTCGGACTGGAAAACCCGGCCCAGTCAATCCACTTGAGCCAGAAAATGTTGGCATCATGGCCATCAAAACTAGCCTTCGGCACATGGTTATCACCTCAGTTGACAGAGACGATCTGGCAGACGGCGGCGCAGATCATTTTGCCGCCTGTATCCGGAAAGTTCACGAGATGTCACCCGGCACCACTGTCGAAGTTCTTACCCCTGATTTTCGTAATAAGGTCGGCGCGTTGGAGCGTGTTGCCCAAGCAAAGCCAGATGTCTTTAACCACAATCTGGAGACGGTTCCCCGGCTTTACCCCACGATCCGCCCGGGCGCGCGTTATTTTCACAGCGTCCGCATTCTCCAACAGGCAAAAGAGTTGACGCCTGAAATTTTTACGAAATCGGGGATCATGGTAGGCCTTGGTGAGGAAAAACAAGAAGTGCTCCAGGTGATGGATGATTTGAGGGCGGCCAATGTAGATTTCCTCACCATCGGCCAATATTTGCAGCCGACGCCCCGTCATGCGCCCATTGGCCGCTACGTTACACCGGATGAGTTTGCGGAATACGAAAGAATTGCCATGGCAAAAGGTTTTCTGAAAGTGTCGGCCACACCGCTGACCCGCTCCTCTTATCACGCGGATGAGGATTTCCAGGACCTCAAGAAGGCCCGCCTGGCCCTATTGGGATCCTAGGCCAATCCAACCCATAATCACTTTTTTCCCGGCCTAACGACGCCATGCCCACACACGCAGAAAAACGGCATGTCCCGCATTCACCGCAAGACATGTTTGCGCTCGTTGCCGACATTGAAAAATACCCCGAATTTCTGCCCTGGTGCGTGGGCACTCGCGTTCGCTCAAATGATGGGGAGGTCGTGCTCGCAGATATGATCATCGGATATAAGATGTTTCGGGAAAAATTTACCTCCGAAGTGCGACTTTCGCGGCCAGACCGAA
>CAXFCV010000338.1:0-2700 GCA_964000975.1 uncultured Rhodospirillaceae bacterium
AATCCAGGCTTCCCCAATTGACCCCGATGCGGACTGGCTTAGCATTCTCAACGGCACGCTCAATCATCGTTGCGAACTGAGCATCTCGTTTTTCTCTAAATCCCACATTACCGGGATTGACCCGATATTTGGCCAAAATAGCTGCGCACTCTGGATAGGTTGAAAGCAAAGTATGCCCGTTATAGTGAAAATCCCCAATAAGGGGGACGGAAACCCTGGCTTGCTCAAGTTTGTCCCAAATGCTGGGGACGGCCTTTGCAGCTTCTTTCGTGTTAACGGTCAGGCGAACCAATTCAGAGCCCGCTTCGACAAGCTCAATGACTTGCCGGGCAGTAGCGCTGACGTCTGCGGTATCTGTGTTGGTCATAGATTGCACGACGATAGGATTGTCCCCTCCCATCAAAATACCGCCGATCTCTACCGTCCGGCTGATGCGACGGTCCGCGCTTCCAAAACGATATTC
Source organism: uncultured Rhodospirillaceae bacterium (assembly GCA_964000975.1). Taxonomy (GTDB): domain Bacteria; phylum Pseudomonadota; class Alphaproteobacteria; order Rhodospirillales; family UBA2165; genus TMED167. The sequence goes on from CAXFCV010000338.1 coordinate 464, forward strand.
CATAGTCTCAAGTCCGGATAATGAATGGATAAATTATATCAGGGCCTAATGGACTTGCCATCATCGATTTGCGATGCTTCACCAGTGCCGTAACCACCAGGTGATCTTATCAGGACCGTGAAACACACTCACTCAACACCAGCGATTGAAATGCCCTCGGGGAAAGATCAGAAATACGAAAATTTCCCGGTCGGGTCTTGGCTTTTGCCCGCTCATTTAAGGCCCCATATCACCACATTTTATTGGTTCGCCCGCACGATTGATGATATCGCGGATTCAAACTCGCTCTCTGCTGACGAAAAAATCGAGCGATTGTCCCTGTTTGAAGCCACTCTAACGGGTCGAGTTGCAGGCAGTCCTGGCTATGAGAGGGGGGACGCCATGCGATCAAGCCTCCATGAGACCCAGATCAGCACCCAGCATTGCCTCGATCTGATAATCGCCTTCAAACGGGACGCCACTAAACTTCGATATAGTGATTGGCCCAGCCTTATGGACTATTGCCGGTATTCCGCTGCCCCGGTGGGAAGATATCTAATTGATCTCCACGGTGGCGACGAGACGTATTATCCGCCATCTGATGCACTCTGCAGTGCGCTCCAGGTTCTCAACCACTTGCAGGATTGTAAAGAGGACTTCGAAACAATGAACCGGGTCTATCTTCCGTTGGACAGCCTGCAGAGACACAATGTCGCCGTGAACGACCTCTCGGCGTGCACCAGCAGCAAAGGGCTCAGATATGTTAAACAGGAAATACTTCACAAAATCGACACATTGATTGACGTTTCACAACCGCTCATCCGCCAGTTGCAAAACCGGCGACTGGCCATGGAGACGCAATCGATTATCAACATCGCCCGTTGCCTGACTTCAGAGTTGACCGTTCGGGATCCGCTTGCGGAACGTGTTCAGCTGTCGAAATGGCAATATGCCAGAAGTTTCATGGCCGGCGTGCTTGCTGCCAACACCACACAACGCCTCGCTACATGATGTTGGCTGAGACAATTAGGGAGGCGGGCCTGGCCTTTGCCTTTGGGAGCATGTCCGCCGTCATTTGGCTTTATCTTGCATTCTTCAGAGGGGCATTTTGGCGTGCCGACCAGCGCCTATCGCCCGAATACAACCAGTTAGACTCTTGGCCCGATGTCGCGATTGTCATTCCGGCGAGAAATGAGCAAGGCCTCATTGGAAAAACCCTGACGTCCCTGCAAAACCAGGATTATCCGGGCCATTTGTCAATCATTGTGGTCGACGACAATAGTGAAGACGGGACGGGAAACGAAATACAAAATACGCGTGATACACAAACTGAGCTACTCTATGGACGCGCACTCCCGAGGGGATGGACCGGCAAATTGTGGGCGATGCAGCAGGGTGTAGAAGAGATTTCGCAGCGTGGCAAGGCACCGACATTTCTCCTGATGTCAGATGCTGACATTATCCATCCACGCCAGAGTGTCCGACAATTGGTACTGCATGCAGAAGAAACAGCATTGGAGATGGTATCTTTAATGGTGCGTCTGAACTGCCGCTCCGCATGGGAGGTGTTACTGGTTCCTGCTTTCGTGTTCTTTTTCCAAAAACTGTATCCATTTCCATGGATCAACAACCCGTCTAGCAGAATGGCCGGCGCCGCTGGGGGATGCATACTCCTCCGCACTGCCACGTTGCTGCAAGCAGGTGGTCTGGAAAAAATAAAAGATCAGGTAATTGATGATTGCGCGCTTGGAAAGCTCATCAAGCCACATGGGCCAGTCTGGATTGGATTAACTCAGGAGGTTGTAAGTCATCGGGTCTATACCTCCCTTAAAGACATATGGAACATGGTCATTCGGACGGCCTTTTGTCAGCTTCACTATTCGGCCTCTCTGCTAGCCCTGTCATTCATTGCCATGATTATCACCTACGCCGCACCGCCGGCCGTTATTGCAATCGGGGCCACAAGTTCAAATTTTCTCTTAATGGCGACAGGGGGCCTTGCGTGGGCCATCATGATACTATGCTATGTGCCGACGTTAAGACTATATGCCCGCAATCCGATTGAATCCCTTCTCTTACCCCTGGCAGCACTATTGTATACCCTTATGACACTCGACTCTGCCCGACGCTTTTGGCGCCACAAGAACCCAACTTGGAAGGGGCGGACAACCCAAACAGGGGATATTGGCAAACCGTGATGTCCGATATCCACTCCATGATCCATTTAGATCGCCAAATCGAGAGAAGGGTCCGGGAGG
>CAXFCV010000339.1:0-9298 GCA_964000975.1 uncultured Rhodospirillaceae bacterium
CAATCCCAGATAAAGCCAGTAACTAATATCGTCATGGCTAGCTGAATACTAGCCCCTATATTTTTCGGGACGAGGTCGATCAGGCTGCCGACATGGGATAAAAAAGGCGCCATAAAGTCCGCACCAATATATTTTGCAATAACAGCTTCAGGGAGAGCGTATTAAGTCATCACATCCTATTGAATGAATATCTTTTCAGCTGGAGTCGATCGCTGCATTCTTTGGAATTACTGTTTCGAGGGACACACATGGGCCTTTGGAAACAAATCCCAGTCCTGCAGGACAAGATAAAACTGACAACGAAGGGCTGTGTTGGCAGGCCAATATGAATCTCACGCGTTTGCGGATGATGGCGCAACGGACAAGTTTTTCGAGGGTGCCTTAGGAACCGGTCGAGGCACTACCCTAGCTCGGGCCGGGTAAATCTATTTCGTTAGCTGACTTCTTACCACTCTCAATATGCTAGTGTAGAACCGGAGCAAATGCACTATTGTCCGCCTGAACGGCCATTTGCGGTCTTAAGACGGGCATCTCCGATAGGAAGGGCGCCAATTGGTCAGTGCAGACTGACCATCAACTACTCTCCCTATGCACAGAGCTCGCGATGGATTTTCAGCAGGTCCCGGATGGTCGCCGGGTCCCGCCGGCCAAATCCGCACTCAGTAGCAATATCGTATTTTTGGACGTAGCGGTCCGCGGTTGCCATCCTCCTCCGTCCGCCATCTGTGCCGTCCGTATGATGCACAAGACCTAGTATAAGACGGGTTCCCGCTTGCAGATTTAGGTCTTCCAGTGGTTTGAAGTATTCATCGTCTGCCCTCCCTCGCGGTACAGGCATGTGCATAAAGTCTATTTGACGGGGAGAGGCCGCACAGATGGCGTTTGCAAAAGCGACCGATGTGGCAAGGCTCTCTGGCTCGACAATATGCTGATGGCCAGGGTCTCCGTAACACAGATGAATACCACATTCGACGCCATCTTTGACCAGATCGCAGAGAGCCGCGACGCGGGTTGCTGTTCCTGCTACGTGATCCTCATAGGGGATCGGAGGCCCACCGTCGGCGCCCACAATTTCGTAACAAATGTCCCATTGAATGGCGAGTTTTTCGGCAGGCACCTGGGATTGGAGGGTTTCCATATCCCGCGCCATGGCGGCGTTAATAGCGGGCTCTAGGCGCAACCGGTCTTCTGCCATAACGAAGCCGCACAAGAGCGCCATGGGTGACGCGATGGATGCTTGAAAGCGCATGTTGGCTGGAATTTTGCCTTTCTCCTCAAGGCGGGAGAATAATGCGTACGAGGCCACGGCCTCTTGCCCATAACCCAATTCCCCAAGGTCAATGGCCGCCGGATTGATGCCGTCTTTGATTTTGTAGAAAGGACGTTGCATAGCGTCTTTGAAGCCGGGAATTTTGACATTGACGTTTTCCATGGCGAGATCACCACATCCATCGAAAGTTTGTTGCTGCCAGCGTATCCAATAGCCCCGCTCTCCGGTTTCACCATCTGGAAGACGAGGGCAACAGTCTCCAAGAATTTCTGACGTTGTGGTGAAAACTGTTTCCGCGTCTTCTAACCCGACGCTACCGATTAGATGTGCTTGCCGTTTCATAATACGTCTCTCCCTCACTTAAAATCCTTATGAGAGGAATACTGCATTACGGGTGAGCATTCATACAAGGCCAGTGACGCCAGGTCACATGACTCGGCGTCCAACTTACTATGGGGTTTGACAGATCCGGTGACGATCAAAGTGAGCGCATCTGCCAATTATTTATTTGATTGCCCTATGCGCTAGAAACGCTTGAGAAGCCGGTCGATATAATCCTGTTCGATCTCAGGCCGCCACAGATCGCCGGCCCGGCGACGAAGCTCCTCCAAAATACGGCGTGCCCTATGAATTTCGCTTTCGTCGGGGATTTTGACCCGCCCAGTGGTGGTGCCGGACGCACCGTCTTCTTCCTTTATTCGACGACCGAAAGGATCCCTGTTGCCCGGTCGCATGCCGCGGAGCCGGGGCCCAGAAAAGACGCCGAGGCGCCCGCCCTGCCGGCTGAAGCCCTGCTGACCAAGCCCCTGGCGCCGGGCGAGGGCGCGAGCTGAGTTCTGTGCGCCCTGTAGTAAGGACTCCAGGGCCCTCGTCTGCGGACCGATGGATTTACCCTGGTACCCCTGGCCCAAGGCTTGTGCGGACTCCTTCATGGCCCGTTCTGCTTCCCCCAGACCCATCGGGATTTGGCCCATCATGTTGCCAAACTTAAGCAGCATTCGGCCCAATTGTTTACGGATGGCATCCTGCTCGGTCCGACCCTCGGTCGAGCGTTCGATACGTTCCTGGTACCGCTGGTCTCGCTCCCTTTGGGCACGGCGGTGGGTCTTATCAAGAAGTTGTTGCTGGCGCTGAACGAGGCCGCGCAAATCCCGTAGAACTCTCTGAGCTTGGCGGTGCTGTTCCGATTGCCCTCCGCTACGGGAGAGGGCCCCCCGTAAATTTTCCAGCATCTGTTTAAGCTCCGCCATTAACTGGCGGGCGGCATCAGGGGATCCCTGGCGAATCAGTTCCCGCGCCCGGTCAATAAGGCGTTGCATGTCGTGATTGGAGAGTGATTGGGCATCGGGGTCCTGGGGTGAAATCTGGCCGCGCTGCCGAAGTTCCCGCATTAGAGACTGCATGAATGCTTGCAGCGCTTTTTCAACCTCGTTCAAGAGCCGTTCTAGTTCTTCCGGTCTGGCCTTTCTGTCGAGGGCTTCTTGAAGGCGTCGCTGTGCCGTACGCAGATCATTGCCTGCCGTGGAGGCTAGGCCCTCCTCAAGGCCTAAGGCCATATGCCAGAGCATTTCTTGGACTGTCTTGACCGTTGCATTTTCCAGATCCCAAAGGAGACGTTCACGGGCAACACGAAGCCCAAGATAGACACTAATATGTCCGTCAAACTGTTTCAGTTCCTCTGCCACCGAATCCAGCTTGAGGATCCCAAGCATTCGGTCTCGTTTCCGGATGCTTAACCCTTTTCTGATCTCAATAAGTTCCTTGGCCACCGGATTGCTAAATTGTCGCTGTGGCAAAATGACCGGTTCAACTTGGCTAATTCCGATTTGATCAAGTTCATCGGTTGCCAGAAAATTTACCAGAACAGGTAAGCCCGCCCAGACATGGGAAATTAGGTCATTATTGGATTTTCCTCTGACTGCTCTCTTGTCGCCGCCTGGGAGGGGCATCCGGAGAATAATTTCCGCGCTGCCGTCCGGCATGACCTCGCCGTCGAGCCGCCGGATGGTAGCGGCTAAGCTCTTGAGCCGGTAATCGTCCGAGGCCTCATAGGGCAAGCGGAGGCCCAATTGTGGCGAGGTTTCAGGTGCATCGGAGAACGCTACGGTGGGCCGCTGATCTTCGAGGATCGATAAGCTCCAGGACGCCACGTTCCGGCCTTTCTGAAGAACTGACAGCCGTGTCACTCCTTTCCGGTTAGGGTCCATTTTTGTTTCTGCATGGTAGTTATCAGTTTCGATCCGCTTAAATGGGAGGCTGAGAGGTCCCAGTCGGAGGATGGGGACGTCGCTGCCGCCGGTTACTTGCGCGTGCACCTCGCTGCCCATGGGGACCCGGACCGGGTCTGGGTCTGATTGCGTGGTTTCCGATTCAGGCGTGCTTTGACCAGCACTGGCCTTTTTGGGACCACCCTTGCGCAAAATCACTGGCGGGTTTTGGGTGTAGGCCGGGGGAATAATCCAGATAGTAATCGCCGCGGCGGACGCCAGGGTTGCCGTATCAAGCGACGGTGAGAGAGCCTGCCCAATCCGCGAGAAACCGTCCGCTCCGGCGGCGATGATGCCTGTCAAAAGGATTAGGGAAACCGCCGCGCGCAGGCCCAATGGATCGCGCTGGCTCAACCCAGCCTTTGGTAATTTCAGCTTTAGGTTCTCTGATTGCGCGGTCATGCGCGCCTGGTGAACCCGCCAAAGTGCCTGGGATTGAGTGTCATTGATGCCGATAGCCAACGCGTCTTCCAGTGAGGCAAGGGGACGGTGACTCAGACCGCTATCCCGCTCTAGCCGGTGCCTTGCTTGTTTGGCCTCAATTTTAGGAAATTGAATGAAAACCCGGTACAGTACACTGGTGAAACCTATAAGGGTGGCCACCAAGATTAGCACGTGAAGCCAGAGTGGCATTAGGGTGAAGACATTGAAGAGGGCCGCGGCGATAAACAGTCCGGCGATTGCCGTCGCGGGCCAGAGCGCAGGCCAGAGATATTCCCAGATAAGGCTCAAGCGTGTGAGGCCTATATATGAAAAAAAGAAATGGCTACTTCTTGAGATCACGTTCATGTACCAAAAATCGTTTCAGGCTCACTTCTTGAGCTGCTACACCTGCGCAGTTTAAGTTTTGGGTGCCGCCGACAACCAATCTGGAATCCTTTCATGGCGAAGTAACGAATCAATATTCACTCTCTCTCGGACAACTGCGAACTGGTCTCCTTTGACCAATATCTCCGGCACGAGCGCCCGGCTGTTATAAGTGGAGGCCATCACCGCGCCGTATGCCCCAGCGGACCGCAGCGCGAGGAGGTCACCCTGGCCAACTGGCGGCATCCGCAACTCAGTCGCAAACGTGTCGCCGGTTTCGCACACAGGCCCCACCACATCCACGGTAGTCATCACCGCACTCTCTGCCGCTTCCATTATCGGTACGATCTCATGACGGGCACCATAAAGAGAGGGCCTCATCAAATCATTCATGGCAGCGTCGATGACCACAAAGTCCCTTGCAGCACCATTTTTTACATATATCACTTTTGTGACCAGAATACCTGCATTTCCGACAATCATGCGACCTGGCTCGAAGAGCAGTTCGCATCCGAGGTCACCGAGGGTGTCCGCCACCACTCTTCCATAGGCGGAGGGGCTTGGCACATCGGACCCGTCATAAGGAATACCAAGCCCGCCTCCGACGTCTAGGCGCTGAATTTCATGGCCCGCCGCGCGCAAGAGATCGACCATGTTGCGCAGTTTCAAAAAGGCGTTTTTGAATGGTTTTAGAGCTGTCAGCTGAGAACCAATATGCACGGCAAGTCCAATAGGCTGGATATTTTCCAATACGGCGGCATGAGAAAAAACCTCATGAACGCGGGACCACTCGATGCCAAACTTATCTTCCTTCCGTCCCGTCGAGATTTTATCGTGGCTCCCTGCATCGACGTCTGGGTTAATCCGCAACGCAACGGCGGCGGTTTTCCGAAGGGATTTGGCGACCGCATTTAAGCGCTCCAACTCCGGCACAGACTCTATATTAATCTGTAAAATGTCTTTTTGGAGCGCCAGAGAAAGCTCCGCCTCTGTCTTGCCTACGCCTGAAAAAACAATTTTGTGCGCAGGGATGCCGGCCTGTAGCACCCGAATGAGTTCCCCATCAGAAACGACATCAGCGCCCGCCCCAAGGGCGGCTAGTGTTCTGATCACAGCTTGGTTTGAATTGGCCTTTACCGCATAGCAAATCTTAGCAGGCAGTCTAGAAAGCGCATTTGCAAGTGCCGTATAATGTCGCTCAATGGTGGCTGTGGAATAGCAATAGAACGGCGTTCCTACCTCCGACGCGATGTCAGAAACCGGCACGTCTTCGGCGAATAAGAGGCCCTTATGGTAGGTAAAATGATCCATCTGATTGATCTCGTCCCGATAAATGGCCGGGTTTTACCGGCGCGGATATTCCAATGGGTACGAATAGCTCTGATCCGGCGGTGCCTGAGGCGCGTTTTTTTTGCCACATCCCGCTAGGAAAGGTAGCGTCAATGTGATGACCATCAGGGAGAGGCTTATCCTCTTAATTACGTTAAAGTAAAAATGCATCGTGCCCCAACCCTAAAGATATTTGTCTTTGGCAGCAGAGCAGGCGGCCCTCACGTTAGCCGGTGCCGTGCCGCCGTAGCTCGTCCGGGAGTTTACAGAATTCTCCAGCCTGAGTACTACGAAAATCTCTTCCGTAATGCCGCTTTCAATCTCCTGCATGTCGGCCAAACTCAGCCCCTCCAGGCCGCACGATTTATCCTCGGCAAGTCTAACCAGGGTCCCGGTGATGTGATGGGCCTCCCGGAAAGGTTTGCCCAGGACTCGAACGAGCCAGTCCGCAAGATCCGTTGCATTTGACTGTCCGGCTCCGGCCGCTTCTGCCATCCTGGCTGAAACGAAGTCAATATCGGTCATCATGCCGGTCATTGCGGAAAGACATAGCTCCAGCGTGTCAGAGGTCTCGAACACCGGTTCCTTGTCCTCCTGCATGTCCTTGCTGTAGGCGAGGGGGAGGCCCTTCATTATGATCAGCAGGCCGGTCAGGCTGCCGATGACGCGCCCGGATTTAGCTCGCACCAGTTCCGCGGCGTCGGGGTTTCTCTTTTGTGGCAGCATGGAACTCCCGGAGGAAAAGGCGTCCGGCAGTTTTACAAACCCAAACGATGCATTGCTCCAGATCACAAGTTCCTCCGCAAGGCGGGACATGTGAACGGCCAATATGGAGGCTAACGAGAGGAATTCAAGGGCGAAATCCCGGTCTGATACAGCATCAAGAGAATTGGCCGTAGGGCAGTTAAAGCCGAGGTCAGATGATGTCTTCTCACGGTCGATGGGAAAGGAGGTGCCCGCGAGCGCCCCTGAACCCAGGGGGTTCTCATTCATTCTAACACGGCAATCGGCCACTCTTCCCCGATCCCTGCCAAACATTTCAACATAAGCTAGCAGGTGATGGCCAAGCGTCACGGGTTGCCCGGTTTGTAGGTGTGTGTAGCCTGGCATAATTGTTGCCGCATGCTCCTCCGCGCGTCCGATCAAAATGCGTTGGAATTCTTTGATTCCTGTGTCTAGCCCATCGAGGGCGTCCCGCACCCAGAGCCTGAAGTCGGTCGCCACCTGATCATTTCTCGAACGGGCCGTATGTAGACGTCCAGCAGGTTCCCCAATGAGTTCCTTGAGCCGCGTCTCCACATTCATGTGGATGTCCTCCAGTGCCGTGGAGAAGGGAAAAGTGCCGGTCTCTATCTCGGAAATAATGATGTCTAGGCCTTCTGAGATGCCGCTGGCATCACTGGCCGTAATAATGCCTTGGGCTGCCAGCATAGCAGCATGAGCTTTGGAGGCCGCAATGTCTTGTCGGTAGAGCCTTTGGTCAAAGCCGATGGAGGCATTGATTTCCTCCATTATTTTCGCAGGGCCATCAGCAAACCGACCCCCCCAGATCACGCTGGCGGTGGATTTTTCCCTCTGGTTTTTTTTTCCTTGCGTCATGATGTTACGGACCTCACCTGGCACTACAAAATGTTAATTGAGCCCAATCCTGGAACTTGAAGCAGGTTTGCTCCTGCTCGCTAACACAATACTCGGTATTGTCAGATCAGGCTGCCGCGCCGATCATATACCTGAAGTGGTGTGAAAACGCATTGTTTTTATTGCGAACGGGGACATGTGTCGTGCTAATCAAAGAGCATGTAGATATCAAACTCATAAAAGCGTTCGTTGTTGAACGCTGGCTCGAGTGTAAAAAAAGATCCAGTGCCACGGGTTCAACTAGATCTGGAACCGCTAAAAACATTTCCCCTATACCAACCGCATTCTGGGGACTAGCGGGCAGTCCAGAAGATGCAAAGTAGACTGCCAGACGGTCAACTTTAGAATATTTTCCTCGTTTCCAAGCGCCCTGATCTCGATGCTCAATAAGGTTTTGTTTTGCCATACAAGGCATTTCAGGGGCGCGATTCACCCGCACAGTGGACGAACACTATTTACTCTGGATGGGTGATGCACGTGCAAAAAAACTCTTTTATAGTGGCAAATGGATACGCTGCGCCCAGCTCTGCAGAGATTATTACAGCGGTGCCGTAACCGCAGAGAGCCACTCCCTATCTGCGTCATTGAGTTTAGCGCCATGGACCTCAAATACCTGCGCGTGATAGCGGTTTAACCAGTCGCGTTCCGGATTATTGAGTAAGTCCACGGCGATCAGATTGGCATCAATCGGGGCTAGAGTGAGGGTCTCAAAACAGAGCATATTGCGCTCTGAGCCAACGGGCAGAGATGCCTGTTGGACTGTCACGAGATTTTCTATCCGAATGCCGAAAGCGCCCGGTTTGTAGTAACCCGGTTCATTGGAAATGATCATCCCCGGCTTCAGGGCCACTCCGTTGGGCATCTTGGAAATTCGGTGTGGGCCTTCGTGCACACTCAGATAGTGTCCAACTCCGTGACCTGTACCGTGTTCATAGTCAAGGCCGACTTTCCACAGTGCGGTGCGTGCCAAAGTGTCCAATTGTGATCCACATGTGCCAAGTGGGAATATCGCTGTGGCCAAGGCAATGTGACCCTTGAGCACCCGGGTGAAGCGGTCCTTCATCTCAGGGGTGGGTGTGCCGATGGCAATTGTTCGGGTGACGTCTGTAGTCCCATCTAGATATTGACCCCCAGAGTCAACCAGGTAGAGGTTATTTTGGGCCAAGGTCCTGTTGGTTTGTTCGGTTACGCGATAGTGCACAATGGCGCCGTTTGGTCCCGTCCCAGAAATTGTCGGAAAGCTGAGACCCCGGATATTCTCTCCCTCGCGGCGCAAGGCCTCCAGCTGGTCAGCGGCACTCTTCTCAGAGACGTTGCCACTGGTACCTTCCCGGCTTAGCCACGCCAGAAAACGGGTTAACGCAAGTCCATCGCGGACATGGGCTGCTCTGATACCATCTAGTTCGGTCTGGTTTTTGCAAGCTTTTGGAAGAACGCACGGATCATCTCCGTGCTGCACCGTCGCGCCGGAACTTGTGAGGCGACTGCTTATTGCTGCGGCGGCGGAGGTTGGATCAAGGCGAACGGTAGCAGCAGAATTGCCCAAAGCGTCAAGGCCCTGGTCAAATGAGTCCCGGTCCCGAAGCTCAACGCCCTCAGGCAGGCGACTGGCTACGTTTGCGGGGACTTTGCGTTTATCTATGAAGAGCTCGAACCTGCCATCCTGATAAAGAATGCCAAACGCCAAGCAAAGGGGTGTGTAGGGAACGTCCCCACCCCGGATATTTGTTAACCACGCAATGGACTCGGGTGCAGTTAAAACGACCGCGTCGTGTCCCATCTCTGACAGCATCCCCACAATTTTCTGGCGTTTCTCGATAGAGGATTGACCTACAAATTCTTGCTCCATGACTTGAAGCGGTGCCAACGGGTGTGCTGGTTGATTAATCCAAATCTGGTCAATCGGGTTCTGTGTCACGCCTACGAGGGTTCCGCCACTCTCTTGGATCGCTGTAATGAGACGTTTAACGCCGTCAGGGGTATGAAG
>CAXFCV010000340.1:0-5445 GCA_964000975.1 uncultured Rhodospirillaceae bacterium
CCGCCGCGGCTCAAGAAGTCACCGTTGCGAAGGCATTGGTCTTCGCGGCCAGCAACAGGGCTGCTTAATTTCACACCCCACACACCTCTGTATCATAGTAAGGTCGGCTAGGTAGTGATCTGGTGCCAAGCCCTGGTTATCATATAAGGATTATGTCATTGCCGGCGAAGGAAAGGCTGCGAATGGCTTCTCGTCCTTAGATGGATGGTCTGAGACGAGCATTGCGTTTCAAAAGATCTGGATTATTAAAATCGACGAATTTATTTCTCTACCGGGTACCCGACGATGCTGCCCCATTCCGTCCATGAGCCGTCATATATGAAGATATTATCGTGGCCTAGGATATGGGTCAGAACGGTCCAGGCGAAGGTCGCCCGGTGTGAGAGCCGGCAGTAGCATACGACTTCCTCGAGGCTCTCGGGTGTGCAACCGACCGAAGCTAACTTCGCCTTCAGTTCAGCCGGGCTTTTGAAGGTGTCATCAGCGTTGAGGAGCTCTTTGAAATACAAATGCTTGGCGCCCGGAATGCGACCGCCACGCTCAGCGCCATGGTCAAACTGGCCAATTTCCATCACCCGCTCACCGGAATATTCTTCCGGGCTACGCACATCTAGGAGAAATCGGCCCTCATCACCCAAATGATTCAGCACATTCTCCCGGCCAAGCCGCATGGTTGAATCACCCGCCTGAGGGACATATTCCACAGGATTGACTTCGGGCACGACGTCGCTCATGGGGCGAGCATCCTGCTGCCACTTTACCCGACTGCCGTCTAGAACATAGGCCTCTTTGTGGCCTGCCATGGTGAGTGCCCAGAGGGCATAAGTGCCATACTGTACGGGTTCACCGACCAGCACAATGCGGTCCGTTTCCGAGATACCCACCGCGCCGAGGCGTTCCGCTAGTTTTTCGGATGTAACAAACTGCCGGTCAGTATCGTGCCAGCACAAGTCTTTCCAAAAGAAGTTGATGGCTCCCGGAATGTGACTTTGGGTATACGGGGCATCTTCTCCCTTTTTGGAGGACACCTCAATTACCTTGATCGTTGGGTCCAAAAGCCGTTCAGCAAGCCAATCTGCAGTGACAATGGGTGAGGATGTCATGTGCATACTCCCAAGCGGTTAGTAAATAGAATAGTTATTGTCCGCAAAATAACAATTGGTTGCGGGAATAAAAGGCGATAACCCGCGCTTTGCTGTCTCCCCTCACCGCTTGTGAGGGGAGAAACTAGGACAATACCGCAGATGCAATTATTTTGCCGCAACCGGATATTTGGGCACCTCGCCGGCCAACACCGATGCAACGTCAGAAGCGACCGTTGTTTGCAGATCCAACAGGGCCTCTTCAGAGTAAAAACCCGTGTGCGGCGTGATCACAACGTCGTCTCGACCAACAATCGGATCGTCCGCAACGGGCGGTTCCGTTGGCAGCACATCAAGGCCTGCGCCAGCCAATTCCCCGGCATCCAAGGCAGCGGCCAGATCATCGGTGTTTACCAAGGGCCCCCGGGCCGTGTTGATCAGGAACGCTGAGCTTTTCATTTTCTTGAACGCGTCCATGTTGAACATATTCTCTGTCTCTGGTGTCAGAGGAGCATGCACAGATACATAATCGGACTGTGCGAGCAGGTCATCGAATTCGACCCTGGTGACATTGAGTTTCTGGAACACCTCATCGGGGCAATAGGGGTCGGCCGCAATTACGTTCATGCCGAAGGCCTGGGCTTTGCCGACAACAGCCTGCGGGATGTTTCCCAGGCCCAACAGGCCAAGGTTCTTTCCCCGGATGCGTCCAATTGGCACAACGGCCGGCATCTCCCAACGGCCATGCGCAACCAACTTATCGGCAAAAGAGATTTTCCGGGCAACGGACAGTAACAGTGCCATGGCGTGGTCAGATACCTCGTCTAGGCAATAAACTGGCGCGTAGCAGACCGTGATGCCCTTGGCGTGGGCGGCCGGGATATCAATATTGTCAATACCAATGCCGAAACGGCCAATAACTTTGCAATTTTTAAGGCCCTCGATGACTTCGGCGGTAACTTGACCGTAGGTGGTCAATACACCCTCCACGTCAGCGGCAACTTCAAGTATTTTCTCTGGCGTAGGTTCTTCCGCCAACCTCACAACAGCATTCACTCGACTAAGTGCTTCTTTTGCCGGATCAAGTGTCGGGAACACGGTATCCACGACGGCAACGATTGGATTTGCCATGGGTTAACTCCTTTTAATTTCTAAGTCAGCAAAGCAGATCTGTCTAAATTGCGCCGTGAATAGCACCCGCATGGCGCTCTGACCAGACCCTATTACGAGCAGTCGTGCGGCCTTAATCCGTCCGTTCAGCTCACAATCGGTTGAGCAATTATCCAAAGCGACAGCATGGTGTAGGCGACCATCAGTATCATCATGGGGATTTGGCTTTTTAACGCCTGAGCCGGGCTCCCATATAGCCTGATGGCTTCCGCATGGGATAGGTATACGGCCGCGACATGTCCAACCACAATGGCGATGATGGAGAAAAACCATACAAACTTGGCACTCATGAGGGTTAGATCAACTTTATAGTTAACGGTGCCGAACAGGTCCCAGCCAAACCCAAAAGGATCCGACAACCGGCCGATCAACAGCTGACCTTCAAAGACAAGCAGGGAGATGTAATGGGAGAGGTGGTAAGCAATAGAGATCGGCACGATGGAGAACACGAATAAGGGCGCGATCACGTCAAATTTGGTGAGACTACCAGAGACCGCCCCGACTAGCGCAATGGCCACCAAATAGGCCGCAATGAACAGAAGCGGGAAGCTTGAAAAACCCACGGTATCAACAATCCGGATTGCGGTCTGGCCGAGCCCTGAGATTTGGTTATAGAGCAGCAGGCTCATGTCCTGAAAATGGGCCGTTTCGGTGTATCCATCGTAAGAAACTGTGGAGAGTAAAATCAGCACAAAAAACATCAGCGTGATCGAGGGCATATTGGCAACACGCAGCCCCACCCCAGGGAAACGGAGATTCCATTCCCGCTGATCCTCCGGCGTTTTATAAAATGCCCCATAGCCGTTGATGCAGCCCTGGGTCTCGTCATCAATATCGTAGACAGAGAGGCCATGTGCCGCATCCCGGTCTCGCACGCGAACTTCCGTGATGGCAAACCGGGCGAACAAGGAGTACAGCACTGTGAAGGCTTCCCCTTTTTCAAGCCAAATCTCGCGTCCATACAGGAACATGCCCAACCAAGTAAGACCGGAATAGAGGGATAAGACAACGGCGACGTTAACGGGCACACCAGCGCCGGGCCAGGTGATTTCCATCCAAGCGAAGACAAAAAAGAAGATGATGGCAGGCCAGGTACCCAGTCCATCCGGATAAGACAAATTGAGGGACAGATCTTGACCCGCATCTCGCCGCTTGACCCATTTCTCCGCCCACCTGAAGAGGGCATTCCATGGGTTGATTAACGCCCAGAAATTACCTGCAAGCGAACAAACAAACGCAAGACCGACCCAGGCCACGACCCAGACCATCACCACGGAAATATTCTTATAGGGGCTAGGATCGCCGATATAGCCGGCGACAACGATGAGAAAAAAGAAGAAAACGAAAATCACCCGCACTGCTTCGACCATCGCAGGATGTGCCAAGAACCTGCCGACAGGGGTACGCAATAAATTAAAGGTGGGATAATCGCCGGGCGCGTGGTCCCTTTTAAGGATCAGAGCAATCACGAGAAAGGATAGAAACACAGCCGCCGCACCGCCAGTCACAAACATCCAGAGCGGCAACGGCAAGTCATAGCGCTGACCAAATGCATGAGCCCATGCTGGGTCGGGGAAAAGTGCCAGAAGCATGGCCACCAATACGAGCGCCCCGGTCCTCGGGTATCGTTCGAACAGCGGGCAACCGAAGACTCTGATCCGATTGGTAAAATTCAGGTTGTCAAATGCACCGTGGATCAGGGCAGAGATACTGACCCCCGCAATATAAAAGGGGGGCGATCCATCTTTCCGCATCCTATTTCGGATAAACTTCAACATACATAAGCGCGCCGGGCCCATGATGGTGACCGGCTTTGTTGCCAAACCCGTGGGATGTAACGGGAAACCTGCCAGTCGCCTTGGCGGTGAAACGCATGGTCCCGCCCGCGCCTGGCAACACCAAGGTTTTCCGGTCGATCCCGTGCAGGTGAAGCTCAACCTTTTCATCCGACTGCCAGTTCAGCTGGACCCGGTCTCCCTGCGTGACACGGATCGTACGCTTGCCCACCACTTTTCTCATTTCGATCGACACAGTGAGGATCCGAACCGCCGGATCCGTCTGTGCAATAACGGGTGTCGGACTCGCCAGAAAAAAAGCCATAAAGCCGCAAACCACAGAACTCTGTAGCAAAAATTTCATCGGTCCTCGTATACCTCAAACATGATCAAACCCGAGCACCCTATATATCCAATCAGGGATGATAATTCGATGTAATTCTCACATTAATTCGGGCCATGTTTTAGTGGCTTAGATGGCATTCTTGTGGATGACTCGAACCGTCGGATGTTGCGCCGTTCACAGTCAGGAACTCTAAAATGCCTTTTATTCCTGTTTTAGCCTACGCTGGGTTTATGACCTTGATTGCACTTTTGGCGGGACACCCTCCGTCCGTCCTGGCCCAAGACAAAATGCACAAGCATGGTCATATGAACCATCCACATATGAACCGAGCCATGCAACCCGCAACGAGCGGTAAGCACATGGATGCGGCCAAACTGGACTAAAGGGCGGAAAAGATGACCAATTCGGGTCATTCCAAGGTGTCCCTTTCCAGCCCGGCCAGGGCTTGTTCATTGACTTACAATATTGATAGACCTACGGTGTCCAGCTCTTATATAAGACAAGGCTCACGGGAAAGAACACAACACATGAGTTTACAAAAAATAAAACAAATCAATGTCGGTGTAATTGGGACAGGATGGTGTGGCGGTATTCGGGCCAACTCCTGTGCCGGAAGCCCGTTAGTGAATGAGCTCCATATCGCAGAAACCAATCCCCAGCGTCTACAGGAAGTCAAATTGGAGACCAGTCCAGTGACCGCAGTCGTTGACTATCAGGATCTTCTGAAAAACGACGATATCGACGCCATCATGATTTCTGCTACGCCCGAATCAACACACTTTCCAATAGCCAAGGATAGCCTCAACGCCCAAAAGCATGTATTCCTGGAAAAACCATTGTCTCTCTCACTTCAAGAGGCGGATGAATTGGTCGCCTTGGCAGCAAACAAAGGGGTCAAGTTTTCCATTGGCTATTCCCAGCGCTTTAACCCTAAGTTCGCATATGTGAGAAAGTGCCTGCAGGAAGAGAGTATTGGTAAGGCCGTCTCCATATTGGTAAGCCGGCACATCACGAGAGGGCTCGGTAATAAAATTGGCGGTCGCATCAAGTTGTCGCCTGCGGCCATGGAAGC
>CAXFCV010000341.1:0-2526 GCA_964000975.1 uncultured Rhodospirillaceae bacterium
AATGGGAGCAGATCCAGACCGCGATCCGCCATTTTTCTTCATGAAGCCGGCGGACGCTATTGTTGAAAACGGTGCGGCTATACCCTATCCCCCGCAAACCGAAAATCTGCACCATGAAATCGAGCTCGTGGCGGCTATCGGAATAGGTGGTGCGGACATCTCAGTAGCTGATGCGCTCAATCATGTATGGGGATACGGCGTTGGCATCGACCTTACCCGCAGGGACATCCAGAACAAGGCGAAGGAAATGGGGCGTCCCTGGGATATGGGGAAAGGCTTTGACCAATCTGCGCCCTGTACTGCGCTGCATCCTGTGAGCGAGGTCGGGCATCCAGATACTGAGGATGCGAGGAGTATCTGGATCAAGGTAAACGGCGAAATAAGGCAAGAAAGCACGCTTGACCTCCATATTTGGAGCACGGCGGAAACCATTAGTTATTTATCGGGACTGGTTACGTTGCAGGCTGGGGACCTGATTTATATGGGCACACCAGATGGTGTCGCGGCAGTGATATCTGGTGACACAATTGAAGGTCATATTGATGGTGTCGACGATCTCGTCGTCACAATTGCCTAATTTTAAGAAAAAGTTGCTAACCCGCTGCAGGTAAGTCATGAAATCTAGGCGACTTGGCAAAACCGGACCAATGGTTTCCGCTATTGGGCTCGGGTGCATGGGCATGACCGATCATTACGGGCTCCGGGATGATGAGGCCCAGGCCATTGCCGCCATTCACCATGGACTAGACCATGGGGTCTCGCTTCTCAACACGTCTGACAATTACGGACCACATCTTAACGAAGAGCTTATTGGCCGTGCGCTTAAACAGCGCCCTGGGCAAGCTATCCTAAATACAAAATTTGGTTTGGTGCGCTATCCCGATGGGAAGCGGGGCGTCAACGGTCGTCCCGACCATGTCGTGTGCTCTTGTGAGGCGAGCCTCAAACGATTGGGCGTTGACGCGATTGACATTTACACCCAGCACCGAGTTGATCCCGAGACCCCTGTGGAGGAGACGGTGGGCGCGCTGTCTCGCCTCGTGGAGGTCGGTAAGGTCAGGTATATCGGTCTTTCAGAGGCGGGACCCGAGACCATTGGCAAAGCGCACGCAATCCATCCTCTCGTATGTATCGAGACCGAATACTCTCTGTGGTCACGGGATGTGGAGGAATATATTTTACCGCTGTGCCGAAAGCTTGGGATTAGTCTTATGCCCTACGCGCCCCTGGGGCGAGGGTTTCTGAGTGGCAGCATCCGGTCTGCCGCAGATTTGGTTCCGGGCGACACGCGCACCACGATGCCGCGGTTCAGCGGCGAAAATTTCGACGTAAACTTGGCTAAAGTGAAGGGTCTTGAAGAGGTCTCTTTTGCCAAGGGCTTCAAGGCCGCGCAAGTTGCGCTTGCCTGGGTCTTGCATCAGGATGATGCGATTGTGCCAATACCAGGCACAAAACAGATCAAGTATTTGAACGAGAACGTCCGGGCCGTGGATATCGATCTTACGCCGGATGACCTCCAAAAATTGGACCTACTGTTTGCAGCAGGTACGACAGCGGGCCCACGTTATCCGGAGGAACTGATGAAACAACTGGGGGTTTGACCATGCACGGACGGGTTGAAGGAAAAACAGCATTGATAACCGGTGGCGGATCTGGCCTGGGCCGTGAAGCTGCAATGCACCTCGCCGAAGAGGGCGCAAACATCGTCGTTTCTGACCTGAATGAAGACACGGCGCAGGCGACCGCGGATGAGATCAATGTCAACCGGCAAGGGGCTGCTATAGCTGCTCGCCACGATGTCTCGTCCGACGAAGATTGGGCTGATGTTTTGAAGACTACCAACAGCCAATTCGGATCTTTACATATTTTGCTAAATAATGCGGGAATTTCAATCCACGGGCCGATTGAAGAAGTAGCATTTGAAACTTGGAAACAGGTTCAGGAGGTAAATGTTGACAGTGTTTTTTGGGGTTGCAAATTGGCATTGCCTTACATGAGGGAGACAGGGGGCGGTTCAATTATTAATATCTCCTCAACCGCGGCTCTATATGCGAACCCGATGACGCTCAGTTATGGTGTTTCAAAGGCCTCGGTGAGTTACATGACTAAATCAATTGCGCTGCATTGCGCCCAGCAACGGTATAATATCCGTTGCAACTCAATTCATCCCACTTTTATCAAAACGCCGCTTCTGGAACGCCTGGCCGATGCCGCCGGCCGGAACGTGGAGGACGTTCATCAGAGCCTGGGGGACGTTGTGCCCTTGGGGGAAGTACTTGAGCCCCGGGATGTAACTTTTGCCGTAATCTATTTAGCTTCGGATGAGTCCAAAATGATGACAGGCGCGGAGCTTGTCATTGATGGCGGTCTTACCGCAGGCTATCTGCCTAAAATATGAGCCTCGCCTTGCTAACCCCGGTTCAAAAGAGTGAAAATCTATAAGGGGTAGGGGGCGTCGGGTTATCCAAGTTTTCCTCAGACGGGGCCAGATAGGAGCAAATGAATACCTTTCGTCAAAAAGATAGC
>CAXFCV010000342.1:0-7721 GCA_964000975.1 uncultured Rhodospirillaceae bacterium
AGGACGGCCATTCTTTATAGCTGACGGCGCATTGAAGAACCGCGGCAGTGTTAGGGGGCGACGGCATTCTTGCTCCTGACATTATTCCCGGCTCCAGGAATACCCAGGAGCGGCGGATTAATGGAAGAACTATTTGGCTCTAATCGTATATTTAAAGCAAATGCGGTTTACTGCAATATAGCTGCACATTGATCTCCACGTTGTATGTGACCTAGGTCGCACGAATGTTAGACTGATTCTTCTCGAGACGAAGCGAGGCTAAATCATGGCAGATATCTCTCCAATAAAAGAATACAGCCGTCAGGCCAACCAGCGCCGGCCTGACGGTGGACCAACCTACCGGCAACTGCCGCCTCATCGGCTTAAACCAGATCCTAGGAGCCCGGACCAAATAAAAGACGCGACGATCGTCTTGGGCGTGCCAAAAGAGGAGTTCACGCCGCGAGTTCATGAGGCGATGACCCTTGTCTTTAATGAGATGGATTCTCTGCGCTGGGAACTCGAGGTTTGCACTGCGCAACGGGACCGGCTCGATATGGCATTGGACCAGCATATCTCAACGGAGCTCGCAAATCGGCGCGCCCTTTACCGCCATCTAACGCGGGCCGTTGAACATGTGGAGAGCACGGGTGAACAGAGTTTTCTTTTGCTCGTTAAGCTGTTTGGCTGGGAGGCCATTTGGCGCAAGGCAGGTTTTCAGACAGCGGAAGGTGTCTTGCAAAAGGCAGCAATCATCCTTGAGGCCCAGGTCCCCAGCTCTACACCTTATGGTTATTTGGATGGTGGCAGCTTTGGCATCGTGCTGAACATTGCGTCACCCAAGGAAGTGGAAAGCCTCGGATCTAACCTAGTCGACCAGATGAATATACCCGAAATTACGTGTAACTGGGCAAGCGCACCTATCGAGGCCGGGACGCGAGCCACTGCAATTCATGCAGCGGCGGAAGAGGATGCGAGACGACGCGTGTAGCTGAATTATGCTAGTTACGATAGGAGGCGCGGCGAATCAAGGCGCGCATAGCCGGAGACAGGACAATCACGAAAAGCTCTGGTCGTCCTGCATGCCACCGGCAGATTGCGCGTAATTGCTGTTCACATACGCGCAGAGATGATCCAACATGGTCGTTGTTTCACGCGGGGGCGGATGATCCGGGCCACTGCAACCCGGCAGAGGGGCAGACGAGACGTCCCAGTTTGGATTATAAAAAAGAGCCGATATATATCGATCTTTATTGGGTGGAAGGACACGGTGGGGTGTTGCTCTAAATCGGCCATTGGTCCACTTGGCCATAAAATCCCCACTGTTCACAATGATCGCGTTTTCAATATATCCGGCGGAAATCCAGCCGCCATCCCGAGCCTGGACCTGCAGGCCCGGCACTTCGTTGATGGGTAAAAGGGTGATAAATCCGTGGTCTGTGTGCGGCGCAATGCCGAACTGGTCTTCGTCTGCGTCCATTGGGGGATAATGAACATTTCGCGAGATCCAACAGGGGTCTGTAAACAGGTCGTTGAAATAGTCCTGTGACAATCCCAATGCAATGGCGTAGAGAGGCAGCATGGCGTAGCCCAAATCTTCCATCGCTCGAAAGTATTCGAGCATGACCGGTTTAAAGTCTGTTAGCTTTTCATGTTCGGGCCATTTGTTGGGTCCTGTGAACGGGCGGCCGCTCATTATGCCTGGGTGGTCGACAGGCCGCTCCCGCACAATTCGAATGTTTTCGTTAAGATCCTTCCGCTTATTCTCTGCCACTTTAGAAGTCACATAGACCGTCGATTTGAATGGAACATATCCCGTTGACTTCTCATCCACTTTAATTGCAAGTTTGTCTCTCAGCGGCTGGCTATGAAAGGCTTCTACCTGATCATGCGCGGCCTTGATGAGAGCGGGTGGAATGCCATGATTGATTATGTAGTAGAAGCCCACTTCTTCCTGAATCCAACGCAATCGCTCGGCAGTTGTCTCCGCCGCGCCAGGGGCGCCATTTAGAAAAGGCGCGAGGTCAATGACTGGGATGTTGTGTGTGGGTTTGCTCTGATCTGACATAGCAAATCTATCCGTTTCATTTTTAAACGTGTATTTTGTCCGGTAATTGAACCTGGTGGTCACCCATGTAGGTTATGCCGCTCGCATTTACACCAAGGTCCACCATTAACTTTGCTAATGTAATTGATGCCGAGTACCCCTCCAATACAGGCACCTCCCATCCCCTTTTCTGCAAGCCATCCTCTATAAAAGGACGCAACCAAAAGACCCCAGAGCAACCAAGAGTGATGACCTCGGCTCCATCCTCTTTTATCGCAATCTCGGCCTGGGTAATTGCATTCTCAACCGCAATTGATTTTTTTCCCGATAAGGCTTTTTGTCTTTCCTCTCGTAATTGCAGACCGTCTTCAGTGCCGGGGCGTGGGAGACGCATTCCAATATTCCTTATTGAAGCACATCGATTTTGCAACTGATGCTGATATATTAGATCACGATAATAAACATTATGGACACCCGAGATATCTACAACGGAAAATTTATTTCCGAGCATTGTGGCCAAATACATTTGAGAATGAGCATTTGCCGTGCACACAACTCCAAATTTTCGGCAGATTTCCCGGGCCTCGAGAAAGCCTGGTTCTCCCCCACCAAGCAGGACAATACCGTTATAGTTACCACTCTCGCATGCTTCTCTAATGTTTGGCAGACGAGCGTTAGCAGCAAAGGTAAACTCCTCCCGGGTCTCAACGGGCCAATCTCCATAAGTAGCTAACTCGCCGGGATGTAAATCCCATTCGACATCTTCGAGATATGGTAAAACCATATCAGCATTCATGAGCCTTACTTCTTTTGCTTTGTCACGTTGTAGATGCAGGGTTTGATAGCCCCACTTCGTTTTTGATGGCAGTCGGAACGGAGGAATAAGTAAAAAACGATATCTCATTCTATTGTACCTCTCCTTTTAATGCATGCTTATGTATTTAAATATCGGAATGCAGAGATAGGCCTCTTTATTGCGATTACGCGCCATTTAGAGTGTAAAATACCGATTTTCTAAACGGAGATCATCACTTGGTGCTGGACTACACTGTACCGGGACGTGTCGAGAAGTGAGTAAAATCAAAACAGAAATTGGATTATATTTCTAAACCACGTTGAATGGATGACCTTTTAAGTAACTTCCAAGCCAGCTCTGCGGCAAAACGCTTCCCACATACGGTCCATTGCAAGAGGAGATAGCTGTGTAGCACTCATGCTCTCGATCTCACCCGGTGACAGTTTTATAGGAGTTCCCATTGCTATGGCCGTCGATAGTATCTGGGCGTTGATTTTCAGGTAAATGGAGGTCACCACAGCCTCTTTGAGGCTTTTGCAGGCGATAACTGCACCGTGGCCCCGCATGAGAGCACATGAGTTTTCGCCGAGTGTTTCGGACAGGTCGCGGCCCTGGTCCATGTTGCGGACCAGCATATCCGTGGCATCACCAAACTTATCGCGGATGTCCCAGACAGGGATTTCTTCTCCGATGGTTGCCGCCGTGTGGATCACGGGGACAAGCGGCGTGCCGGTTAGGCCAAAAGGGAGGACGTCGTAGGCATGGTTATGCACGACGGCCATGATTTCTTCGCGTTGCTCAAAGATTGCGCCATGGATGAAACGCTCCCCATAGGGTGTTTGTCCCTGATCATTGATAACCGCGCCGTCTAGATCGAACTCCATCAAATCGTCGAACTCGACAAGCTCGGGCGCTCTTGAGCGCGACATGACGTAGCGATGAGGATTGTCCGGATGGCGCAGGCTGACATGGCCGAAAGCGTCTACGACATCCTCGTGTGCAAGGATCCTGTTAGCCGCCACTAGTCGATCAAAATCTGTTCTACGGTCTATCACGATATATCTCCCTAGTGCAGCGCGTCTATTATAGCCCGCCCGGTTTGATCTCCCGAATCTCAATGATACAAGTACTTTCCATTGTCCTATGTCAAAATTCAAGACACGTCTTTTTGCAAGTTTCCAACTAAAATGGATCATTCCCGCGTGAACCACGCCTCATCAGATCATCCCATCCCCCCTTCATCATGGATTTATTTTGGGTTGTGTGTGATTACGGTTGTGGATGCTTTTCTGCAAAACGATTTTTTAGCCCAGATCGGTGTTAGCCTGATTGTGCTATTTATGGCGTTAGAATTCCGCCGTGTCCCAACGCCGCAAAAGATATCAGCGACGGTCCTCGTTGTTCTTGCTGTGACCATGGCCGGCCTCTCTGGTCAGTGGGATGCGATTATCATTGAGGGGATTAGCCGTGCCCGGATTTTTCTTATTCTCTTCTTTGCTATTGCCTGGCTTCAATTTCCGGTTAAGGAAAGCCCGTCCCTCAATGCCGTGCGAAGTAACATCGTCTCCCGTCCGCCCGGACGCCGTTACTTATTTTTGACCTCTGGGGTGCATATCCTCGGCTCTGTCTTGAACCTTGCGGGCTTGTCACTCCTCACAACCATCGTTGAGCGCCAAAAGCAGTTTAGCGAGAAACGACGCTTGTCGGTGGCCCTCATGCAGGGCTTTACCACAGCGTCATGCTGGTCGCCGTTCTATATCGGCATGATTGTGGTGCTGATATCTATTCCAGGCGTGACTTGGCTGGAACTGGCTCCGGCGGGGGGCGTCATGGGGGTGTGCGCACTTATGACAGGATGGGCGTATGATCGAATGGTGTTGCGGACCAGCCGTGCTGATCCCGTTCTGGATAGGCCTTCCCCGGTGTCCAGGCGCCATCTGGCGGCAGCGGCATTTATTCTGTGCTCACTCGTGGGTCTTGCGATGGTAATGGTGGAGCTCTCGGGCACGAACATACCCGTGACGCTCTCCATCATGGGCCCGGTCTTTGCACTCATATGGTATGGCTCGATCCATTCTACCGAGGGGTCGCGGCTGGAGAAATACCGGCTGTTATCTTTTAACGTCGTGCGCAGTTTGTCTACTTATCGCAATGAAGTATTACTGTTCTCTGCCGCAAATATGTTTGGGGCCGGCATGGCGGTCGTACTGCCATCCGGTGATATGAGTGCGGCGTTAAATAACCTCGTTCCGTGGCCGGATGCTAAAATCATCCTGCTTATGGTGACATTCCTTGTGGCGAGTGCGGTCGGATTGCACCCCATCATCGTCGTGATAGCTGTGAGCGCGGTCTTCCCTCCGTCTGCTCTTGGCCTGGATGACCGGATTATGGCTCTCGCGCTTGTGGGTGCATGGGGTGTCAGTACGATGGTGTCTCCGTTTTCCGGCACCACGCTTTTCATGAGCCGTGTTGCTGGCGTGCCCGGGCATGTCATCGGGTGGTGTTGGTCGCCGCCAATGGTCCTGATCACTATCTCAGTAATCACCCTCTATGTCATTGGTCTTCGTAATCTCTTCACCTGACCGATTGGCGCCACCCGCTATTGTTTCATACTGCCATCATGGCAGTGCAGAGTTCATGAATTAGAAGCTGCGTGTCTAATGACAGGCCTTAGCTAATATCCTGATGTAAAGTCGATCTCTTGCAGGAGAGGCTTCCCGGCCTCAAACCTTTTAATGTTAGCAATGATCTGTGGTGCCAGTTGGGCAACATTTGGCCGTCGCGCTACATGGGGAAGTACTGCGACTCGAGGGTGCGTCCAGAGTGGACTATCCTTTGGCAGGGGTTCCGGGCTCGTTGCATCGAGCGCCGCCGCCGAAAGATGGCCCGAATCCAGGGCAGCGATCAGGTCATCATCCACGACATGCTCGCCCCGTCCTATGTTTATGAGCATGGCACCTGCGGGCATCATGGCTAGGGTTTCTGATCTGAAGAGACCCTTGGTGTCGGGGGTGAGTGGGAGCAAGCAGACAGCAATGTCTGTGCGGTTCAGGAAAGGTTCCAACTGACCAGCACCGTGATAACATGTTATGCCGGCAGCTTCTCGCGGTGATCGGGTCCAGGACGCCACTTCAAATCCAAGCTGAACAAGAATATCTGCCGGTTTTTTCGCCAGAGTGCCTAGGCCTAGGAAGCCAATTCGGCGATCTTCGGGGCGCTGCTGCTGCAGCGGCTTCCAAAGTTTTTGAGCTTGCTGGTTCTGGTAATCAATCATGTTCCTATGGAGCCGAAGCACATGCATGACCACATATTCTGTCATCATGGGATCTCCGCCCTCGGGTTCTAATTTGGTTAGTGGTGTCTTGGGACGTTTCGGGTGGTTGATAAAGCCATCCACGCCGGCTTGACGGGTTAGCATGAGCTGAAGATTCGGGAGTTCCGGGAGGGCGTCAAAATCAGGTTTTCCGAAAGCTAGATAGCGAATATCTGATGTATCCCCTGCGTCGGGCATGAACCTGACATCAAGTTCCGGTAACTCCGCTTGGATGGCCGCCCGCCACTCATTCGGTTCACCGGTCATGATATTCATGATTAAAATGGCCATCAAAAAAAATACCTTTCTCCAATTGTTCTTACCAAATGCCAGGGCCCCGCCGGGTCAAGATCAAGGAGCGAGCCGGGGCTCTGGGGACGCTGTCACCACGCCGTCCAGCCACCGTCCACTTTTAAACTGTCACCAGTAATCATTGCGGCGTTGTCTGATGCTAAAAAAATAACCGCGGCGGCAACATCTTCCAGTGTCCCTAATTGTCCCATCGCTATGTTGCTGAGGACGGTCTCCTTGAATTTTTTGTTTTCAAACATTGGCCGGGTGAAGTCTGTATCAATAAAGGTAGGCGCGACACTGTTGACGCGGATGCCCTTAGTGGCAAGTTCGACTGCGAGGGCTTTTGTGAGACCCTCAACTGCGTGTTTGGTCGTGCAATAGAGTGTGCGGTTTGGCGCCCCGATGTGTCCCATTTGTGAGGACATGAACACCATTGTGCCAGCACCATTTTTTTCCATCACCCGCGTAGCACTCTGAGCACCTCGGAATACCGCTTCGACGTTTAAGTCCAGTAGCCAACTGATATCCTCTGATGTTAGTTCTGTGATTGGCTTCGGCCGGTTCGCCCCCGCACAGGCTACGAAAATATCAAGCTTATCCATTGCCTCTATACGCTGATAAAGGCTTTCACCCAAAACATCTTCCGTCCAATAGTCGATCCGCTCCGGATAATGTGAACGCAATTCTTGTAAATCTTTTTCCGTCCTCGATACGCCGATCACCGTGGCGCCGGCCTCTGCCAAGGCAAGGGCCGAGGCGCGTCCTAGTCCTTTTCCTGCGCCGGTAACGAGTGCTGTACGGCCCGAAAAATTGGGCGCTGCCGCCAGCCGTTTAACATTTACCTGATCAGACATAACTCCCTCCCACTACGTGCTTTCAGGATGCTCGGCCATTGCCTAACATCGGCTAACAGAACTGTAAATGAAAGGGAGCGGTAATGCTCGTGTTGGATCAGGCGGCCGTTACAGATCTTTTGGACCCCGAGGCGCTCATTGATGCCCTACCGTCGGCTATGGTGTCTTTGTCCCAGGGGGCTGTCTCTTTACCGCCTCGCATCGGGGTGCAGGTGGAGGATCATCAAGGCCTGTTGGCCGCGATGCCGGTTTATTTGCCGACCATGGGTTTGCTCGTTTGCAAATTGGTGAGTGTCTATCCCGGGAATGGAGCAAGAGGGCTCGATACTCATAATGCCTCTATTCAGGTTTTCGATGCGGTAACCGGTCTTCCAGTGGCGCTTATGGACGGCAGAGCGATTACGGCGGAGCGGACAGCGGCGGGCTCTGCACTCGCTA
>CAXFCV010000343.1:0-1885 GCA_964000975.1 uncultured Rhodospirillaceae bacterium
CCAGACATCGCATAGGGCAGGACGATCACCTCATCGCCGCAAATCTTTTCCACGATAGATTTACCGTTCGATTGATTCGTGAGCGCGAGCACCGCGTTGGCATGGCTATGGAAAATATAAGGGGCGGGTAGAAAAGCGTGCAGCAAGGTCTCCACGGACGGCGCTGATTCTGATGGACGCAATTTCGCTCGTGTGAGGGCAGCCAGCATGTCGATGTCACTCAGGGCATTCAGCTCTTCAAGACGGCGCAGTTGCGCAAGGTCCAGTGTAGTAAATCCTTTTGCCTCGATATCGGCCAGATCATGACCACTTGCCTTAACGTGGAGACCCTCGACAGACATCCCGGATAAATCGAAAACATGAGCTTTAACAGACGTATTACCGCCGCCGTGCAACACCAATTTCCGGTCCGCGCCCAGCAGCCGCGAAGCATAAATACAGTCGGCCAACGGCTTTGGCACACCAGCACGGCGGAAAGACCGTACTGCCGCGGCAGCTTTCTTATCTGACCACTGATTTTTCATCATTACAGTCTGCAAGATTTACCTGGATATTTCCACGGGGTTTTATAGAAAGTGCGCCCTCAAAGATTGCGCAGAGAATATACATAATCAATCATCCCGCAGAACAGACCTACTGCACTACTCCAAAATTATTTAGACGACACGTTGTTCTAATTATTTGAGGCCCGTATTCTTAGCTGCAGTGGTCATCTCGGTCGAGCGCTGAGTGCCAGAACCCCGTTTTTAAGTAAAATGATCGCTGTTGAGTGCCATGACCGTAAAAAGTGTAATATTTTTTGAAATAGAACGGTTCCTACAAATGTTACCCACCCGAAAAATCCTGGCACTCTCGTGGCCGCTCCTGCTGCTAGCTGCCTGCACGGGCAACAGCATCGCCGATCAGCCGTTTTTTAATCCGACAAAATACCACCACACCCTTGATGGTTTCAGGAATCCGCCTGGTAGCCCAGAAACCGTTCGCCGCCCGGGGCATTTTTTTTCCTTTCTCTGGGGACGGATTACCGAAGACAACGGCCCCATCAAGCTGCCGGACAATCATATCTTGCCCTCTGCAGAAGCGATCAAACAATTCCATGGATCGCCCACCAGGTCTCGCATTACCTGGATTGGCCACGCTTCTTTTTTGATTGGTTGGAATGGCGTAAATATTCTGAGCGATCCTCATTTTTCCGAACGCTCATCACCTTTTTCCTTTGCTGGCCCGAAACGGTTTACGCCACCCGGGTTAGATATAAAGGATCTGCCTAAAATCGACGTGATTATCATCTCTCATAATCATTATGACTCCTTTGACGAGAACTCCTTGCGGGCGCTTTCTAAACATAGCCCAGACGCCATAGTGCTCGCGCCGCTCGGTCTCGCTCAAACGATTAAAAGTTGGGGATTTAAAAATGTTAAGGATATGGATTGGTACGACAAGCACTCTGTGGAAGATATTACATTTATGTCGACGCCGGCGATCCACCGGGCGAACCGATGGCTTTTTGACGTCAACGAAACCTTATGGTCTGGGTTTACAATTGAATCCAACGGAAAAGTAATTTGGTTTGTCGGCGACACGGCGATGGGCCCCGTGTTCGAGCAAGAACTCGCCCAACGTATAGCACCGGTCGATATCACCCTGACCCCGGTTGGCGCCTTCCTTCCACGGGAGATAATGCAAGCCAGTCATACGACCCCAGAGGAGGCAGCATATCTCGCCAAAATGATGGGGTCCAAATCGGCAATTGGGATGCACTGGGGAACTTTCCCACTGGGCGAGGATCATCCGCTTGACGCCATTGAACGATTTAACCAGGCGCCGATACCGAATGTAAAAAAAATCATGATGAAGATTGGCCAGACACTGGACTTGCGAGATC
>CAXFCV010000344.1:0-3620 GCA_964000975.1 uncultured Rhodospirillaceae bacterium
ACCCCTCCGCCGTGAGCCAACGCGAGCTTGACCCCCGGGAACCGGTCAAGGGTTCCCTCATATATGAGATGCGCAAGGGCTGTTGTCGTTTCCAATGGATTGCCGATCATATTATGCAGAAAACCTCGACCCTTTAGTCGGGGATTAGACCCGGGATACACTCGGGGATGGATGAAAACCACCACATCAAGTTCCTCCGCCTTGGCCCAGAACGGGTGGAATTTGGTATTCGAAAGCTCTTGCCCCATAATGTTGCCTCGGATCATACACCCACGATGGCCAAGGTTTTTAACCGAGTGATCGAGTTGCTCTGCTGCTAAATTTGGGTGCTGCAAGCTCACTACGCCCAGAGGAACAAACCTATCCGGATAATCCGCGCAAACCGCGGTTAGCGTTTCGTTTTGCACCTGAGCGACGTCACGCGCAAGTTCATACTCAGCCCACGGAAAATGTTGCTCAGTCCCAATACTCAGGACTTCTACGTCTGTGCCCATTGCATCCATCTGTTGCAGGCGGACATCGATATTTTCTACCTTCTTCAATTGCCCTTCATAAGGATTTTTTCCTTCGAGCTCCTCTCTACCTTCGACCATTGGCCAAACATTAGATAATTGGCAATGAGCATGCATATCTATCACCGGAATCCGTTTACCATTCACAGAAACGGGCCGGGGCGTTGCCGGCTCGGTCGTTGATGGGTTTCGGGTGAACGCCGGCGTATCGCTATGATAGTGGAGATCACAGCCGGTAAATTGGACAGCGTCTGAGGCATCCGAAAGCATCGATTAACATCCTTTTGCTCGTGTAAGTGCCGCTTTAAAGACTTCGATACGATCGCATAAATCAAAATTTTACCGCACAATTGCAAGCACAATTGTATAACACAATAGATTATACGCCCCGCTCTATACTAAATTTTCAACCTGAGAAAGGGAGGCACCCCCACCCCTACGGTTGACCCGCAACCCCGCTTCCCGTAAGCGCTGGGGATGGACCAAAGCAGATGACAGAACGCCCTCAGCCGCGCCTTCTCTTTCTGACCATTATTCTGGGTCTGCTCGCCACCCTTGGCCCAATCGGCCAGGATATGTATATCCCTTCCATTCCCAAGATCGCGGCAGATCTGGGCACCACGACCAACCTTGTAATTTTTTCCGTCTCCGCGGTCTTGTTCGGTAATGCCATTGGACAGATGGTTCATGGCCCGCTGGCGGATAGGTTTGGACGTAAGCCGGTGATTATGGGCGTACTAATCCTGTTTATAGCCTCATCCGGGGCGGCCCTCTGGGCAACCAGCATCGAGGTGCTCGTCGTGCTCCGCTTTTTTCAAGGACTGGCCCAGTCGGGTGGACGTATCCTTGCCAATGCCATCGCGCGGGATTATTTTGAAAAAGAACGGCTCGGCAAATTGATGTCTGATATCATGTTTGTGACTGCAATCGGCACCGTTGTCGCCCCTATCAGCGGTGGCTTTATTGCCCAACACCTACCCTGGCAAGTCTCCATGGGCGTAATGGCGAGCTTTGGCATAATTGTCCTGGGTTTATTCTTATTTGGTTATCGGGAAAGTAATGGTGCACCGGATAGGACCAGTCTTAATCCCGCGATTCTGGCTGCTACCATAAAGAAAGTCCTGGCTAACAGAACCTTTCTCATGAACACCCTGTGCAGCACCTTCATGTTAAGTGGTTTTATTATATTCCTATCCCTTTCAGCATCTGTCCTCATCGAAGGCTTCGGGGTGCGTGGGGACATTTATGGGTTTCTTTTTGCGGCTGTATCCTTAAGTTTTCTCGCTGGAACATTTATTAGCGGTAAGCTGGTAGCGCGCTTAAAGCTCGACCAGATGGTTGGATTGGGCATCGCAATCGGGTCAGCTGGCGGACTGACCATGGCGGGATTGGCAATTTTCGGTGTGAACGTTCCAGCAGCCGTTATCATCCCCATGGCTATCTTCGTCTTTGGTCTGGCGCTTGTGATACCGCACGCTACAGCTGCTGCATTAACGCCGCTTTCCAACATGGCGGGAACCGCATCATCGGTCAGCGGGTTTCTTCAGAGCATGACAAGCGCGGGCATTTCGTTCGCACTCACATTATTCACCCACGAAGATGCGGTGATCATGGGGATAGCGATTTCCGCCGTGGCTCTATTCGCCCTTTTAATCTACGTCGCAGGTGTTCCGCGCGGTCCTAGCGCGGCCTCGGCTTGATCGAGCAATCTTCGCCTGGCCTCAGACGGCAAAAAATTTACTGCTAAGCCTCGACAAATCGTTCTTACGGCATAGAATTTCGGTGTTTAATCAACATTAAATCGCTTGAGCAGAAGTACAGGGAACACATCATGACAGACCGGAAAGTGACACGGGACGACCTCTCGGCGGCAGCAGATAAGTTTAAGAACTGGGGCAAATGGGGCGATGATGACGAGATTGGAACGCTCAATTATACCTCTGCAGAAGACATCATTGCGGCGGCACAGCTGGTCAAGAAGGGTAAAGTCATCTCCATGGCCCTTAATTTTGACAATGCGGGGCCGCAAGGTGCCAAATCCACTTACCCGTCAATGGGCCGTATCAACCCATTACACACTATGCTACGCACAGGCACAGACGCGTATTCCGGCGTGCTCGATCATCGTGGGATCCGCGCCGCTGACGACATGGTGGTGATGCCGTTACAATGCGGCACGCAGTGGGATGGCCTTGGCCACGTGTTTTATGAAGATCATATGTGGAACGGGTACGACTGCAGGGAAGTAACCTCCGCTGGGGCTCAAAAATGCGGCATCGAAAAAACCAAAAATAAAATGGTCGGTCGTGGCGTGCTCCTCGACGTGGCTCGCTTCAAAGACGTGGACACTCTCGACGATGGCTACGCTATTACCTGCCAGGATTTGTACGAAACAGCAGACTCTCAGGAGATCACTGTTAATACCGGCGACTTTGTCATTGTCCGTACCGGACAAATGGAAGCCAAGCTTAGAGCCGGCACATGGGACGGTTACCCGGGCGGGGACGCGCCGGGTTTCTCCTTCGAGACCCTTGAATGGATCCAGGATACAGAACTTGCAGGTCTGGCCTCCGACACCTGGGGATGCGAGGTGCGGCCCAATGAAAGCGTGGAGGGCATCAATCAGCCTTGGCACTGGATCACCATTCCCATCATGGGCATGACCATGGGTGAGATTTTTTATCTGAAAGACATTGCCGAGGATTGTGCCGAAGATAAAACCTATGAGTTCCTGTTCGTCGCACCCGCGCTGCCCATAACCGGCGCGGTAGGTTCTCCCATCAACCCACTCGCCATAAAATAAAAGATCAACTGGAGACACATTATGAACGCGAAAACAGGCGCCGTTTATCTCGCACGGCAACTGGAAGACTATGGCGTTACCCATGTCTTTATGGTTCCCGCCATCCTACGCCGGACACTGGTGGAGATGGAAATGCTGACCTCGATCAACCGGCTACATGTGCATTCCGAGAAGACCGCCGTCTACATGGCGGATGGGTTTGCCCGCGCGGCCGGCCGGCCGGCCATCTGCATGGCACAGGTCATTGGGGCGCTCAATATCGCGGCGGGTCTCCGAGAGCCCTTTCTCGCAAACTCGCCTGTAAT